>NZ_ALIP01000158.1:0-19483 GCF_000283075.1 Pseudoxanthomonas sp. GW2 | reverse complement strand
GGCCGAGCTGCTGGCCGCGCGGGTCCAGGCCGGCACACCCGCCGGCACGCCGCCGGCGCAGCAGGACGGCGAAGGCGGCATCGGCCAGAAGATCGGCGAGTTCCTGTTCGGCACCAAGCGCCGCCAGGGCGTGGTCCAGACGGTGGCCAAGCAGACCGCGCGCAACGTCGGCGGCTCGGTTGGCCGCAGCCTCGGCAGCAGCATCGGCGAGTCGGTGGCCGGCAAGGCCGGGAAGAAATACGGCGGGCAGATCGGCAACCAGATCGTGCGCGGCATCCTCGGCGGCATCTTCGGCCGGCGTTGAGCGCCCCGGCGCCGCGCAAGCGGCGCCGACCGCCGACTCCCCGCCCACGCCACCAGGCGCTAGCATCACGCCCCCGCAATACCCATCGGTTGTCCGCATGTCGCGCTGGCGTCCGCCCCCCGAGAAAAGCACCGCCCTGATCACCCGCGACGGCCACGACCGGCTCAAGGCCGAGCTGGACGACCTGTGGCGGGTGCAGCGCCCGGAAGTGGGGAAGGCGCTGGCCGCCGCCGCGGCCGAGGGCGACCGCTCGGAGAACGCCGAGTACACCTACCGCAAGAAGCAGCTGGCCGGGATCGACCGCCGCGTGCGCTACCTGTCCAAGCGCATCCCCGCCCTGCGGGTGGTCGATACCGTGCCCTCCGACCCGGAGGCGGTCTACTTCGGCGCCTGGGTGGAGCTGGAGAACCTGGCCACCGGCGAGTGCGTGCGTTACCGCATCGTCGGCCCGGACGAGACCGATGCCGCCCAGGGCCATATCAGCATCGACTCGCCGCTGGCCCGTGCCCTGCTGAAGAAGCGCATCGACGACGAGGTCGAGGCGCAGCTGCCCGGCGGCCCGGCGCGCTTCGTGGTGGTGGACGTGAGCTACGGCTGAGCCGCCGGCGGCGGCCATACGGCGACGCAGCTTGACGTCCCCCGCGCCGACCGGCGACCTTCCCGCCTGACTGCAATCGCATCAGGGGAAGTGCTTTGACGGCTATTGAAACCGGCCTGGCCGCCGCGCCGGCCGCTGCGCTGGCGCCCGCGCCCAGCACCCATCGCGCCCGTACCGGCATCGTGATCGACGCCTCGGTCGACGTCTCGGCGGAGTTCCTGGCCGACCCGGACGTGGCGGTGATCCCGATCCCGATCAGGATCGGCGCCAGCACCTACATCGACCAGCACGACCCGGAGGCCAGCGCGCGCTACATGCGCGAGAACGGCAACGGCGAGGGCGTGGCCGGGCAGTCGATCCCGCTGGACGCGGCGCAGATGAAGAACTTCTTCATCGAGCGCTTCGCCCTGGACTACGACTCGGTCTACTGCCTGACCATCACCTCCACCCGCAGCCCGATCCACGAGGCCTGCAGCGAGGGCAGCGCGCTGGCGCTGCACCACATCCGCGGCCTGCGCCAGGCGGCCGAGATGCGGCGGCCGTTCCAGTTCCGGGTGATCGATACCCGCAACATGTTCGCCGGCTCCGGCATCGCGGCGATGGCGCTGCGCGACATGCTGCAGGCGGGGATGTCGCCCAAGGACGTCCGCGCCGAGCTGCTGCGGATCGTCGATACCACCTACACCTACTACATCCCCGACGACCTGGGCTATGCACGCACCCGCTCGCGCGTGCGCGGCGACCGCAGCATCCACCTGACCAGCGTGCTGCTGGGAAGCGCGCTGGACATCAAGCCGATCATCCGCGGCTACCAGGGCGATACCCACCCGGTGAGCAAGTACCGCGGCCGCGCCCAGGCCTGGGGCAAGCTGTTCCGGTACGCCGCGCGCAGGGTGGCCGAAGGCCAGCTGCACACCCCGCACGTGATCGTCTCCTACGCCGGGGCGATGGGCGAACTGCACGCGACCCCGGAACTGGGCGAGCTGCGCCAGGCCTGCGAGCGCGCCGGCGTCTCCCTGCACGTGCTGCAGATGAGCATCACCGGGATGATGAACATCGGCCCCGGCGGGCTGACCCTGGCCTATTCCGGCCCCGTCCCCAACGAGGCGCCCTGAGCGGCGACGGCCCGCACCGCTCCCGGCCGCCGGGAGAGCCCGGGCCGGAAATCGGCCGCGGCGGGCCTGGCCTGCCGCCGGATTCGCGCCGCCAAGCTGCGGCGGCGCTCCCCGGAAACGAAAGCGGCGCCTTGCGGCGCCGCCCTCGAGGTTGCCGCCCGCGCGGGGCTCAGAGCACGCGCAGCGCCAGCGGCAAGGTGTCGCCGGTTTCGGCGTATTCGACCTCGCCGTAGAGGTCGTGCTCGTCGCTGCCCATGATCCGCACGTCGACGAACTCGCCCGGCTGCAGACCGGCATCGCGGCCGTCCTGGATCTGCACGGTGCCATCGATCTCCGGCGCATCGGCCATGGAGCGGGCGATCGCCAGCTCGCCGTCGAGGAAGTCCACCAGGCAGCGCTGCACGCTGCCGACCTTGGCCTCCAGGCGCGCGGCCGAGATCTCGCCCTGGCGCTCCATGAAACGGGCCAGGCGCTCCTGCTTGACCTCTTCCGGCACCGCGCCGGGCAGGTCGTTGGCGGCCGCGCCTTCCACCGGCGAATAGGCGAAGGCGCCGACGCGGTCCAGCTGGGCCTCGTCGAGGAAATCCAGCAGTTCCTCGAACTCGGCCTCGGTCTCGCCGGGGAAGCCGACGATGAAGGTCGAGCGGATGGTCAATTCGGGGCAGGTCGCGCGCCAGCGCTGGATCCGCTCCAGGGTCTTGTCGACCGCGCCCGGGCGCTTCATCAGCCTGAGGATGCGCGGACTGGCGTGCTGGAACGGGATGTCCAGGTACGGCAGGACCTTGCCCTCGGCCATCAGCGGGATCACCTCGTCCACGTGCGGGTACGGGTAGACGTAGTGCAGCCGCACCCAGGCATCCAGCTCGGACAGGCCCTCGCACAGGGCCTTCATCCGGGTGGCGTACTCGCGGCCGCGCCAGGTGCCCGGCGCGTACTTCAGGTCCACGCCGTAGGCCGAGGTGTCCTGCGACACCACCAGCAGCTCGCGCACGCCGCCCTTGACCAGGCGCTCGGCCTCGCGCAGCACCTCGTCCACCGGCCGCGAAGCCAGGTCGCCGCGCATGGACGGGATGATGCAGAAGCTGCAGCGGTGGTTGCAGCCCTCGGAGATCTTCAGGTACGCGTAGTGGCGCGGGGTCAGCTTGATGCCGTAGTCCGGCACCAGGTCCACGAACGGGTCGTGCCTGGGCGGCAGTGCCTTGTGCACGGCCTCCATCACGCTGGCGTAGTCCTGCGGCCCGGACACGGCCAGCACGTCCGGGTACTGCTCGCGGATCAGTTCCGAGCGCTTGCCCAGGCACCCGGTGACGATGACCTTGCCGTTCTCGTTCATCGCCTCGCCGATGGCGTCCAGCGATTCGGCCACGGCCGAGTCGATGAAGCCGCAGGTGTTGACCACCACCACGTCGGCATCGTCGTAGGTCGGGACGATGTCGTAACCCTCCACCCGCAGCTGGGTGAGGATGCGTTCGGAATCGACCAGCGCCTTCGGGCAGCCGAGGCTGACGAAGCCGACCTTGGGGTTGTGCACGGACATGGGAAGCTCGGGAACGGCGGGCGGGCGCGACCGGCGGGCCGGTGCGCGGGGCGCGCGATTATACCCGCCCCGGCCACCGCGCCCGCAGACGCGGCCGGAACGCCCGGGCGACGCATAATGGCGCCCCCCCACACAACCGAGGACGACGCCATGGGCCAATGGATCCAGCTCGACACGCCCCGCGGCCAGGTCGCGACCTGGCAGGCCGGTCCGCCGTCGGCGCCGCGCGGCGGCCTGGTGGTGATCCAGGAGATCTTCGGGGTCAACCCGCACATCCGCGCGGTGGCCGAGGACTTCGTGTCCGAGGGCTACGCGGTGCTGGCGCCTGCGTTCTTCGACCCGGTGGAGCCCGGCGTGGAGCTGGGCTACGACGAGGCCGGCTTCGCCCACGGCCGCAAGCTGGCCGGCGAACTGGGCTTCGACGCCGCGCTGCAGATCCTCGATGCGGCCGCGCAGCGCCTGCGCCGCTACCTGGGCGCGTTCAACGAGCCGCGCGGCGCCGTGGGCACGGTCGGCTACTGCTGGGGCGGCACCCTGGCCATGCTCGGCGCACTGAGGCTGGGCCTGCCCTCGGTCAGCTACTACGGCGCGCGCAACACCGCCTTCCTCGACGACCCGGCCCTGGTCGCCAGCCCCAGGGCGCCGGTGATGTTCCACTTCGGCGAGCAGGACCCCTCGATCCCGCCGGAGGCGGTGGAGCAGCACCGGCTCAAGCTGCCGGGCATGCCGGTCCACACCTACCCCGCCGGCCACGCCTTCAACCGCGAGGTCGATCCGAAGGCCTACGACAAGCCCAGCGCGCGGCTGGCGCGCGAGCGCACCCTGGCCTTCTTCGCCGAGCACCTGCAGTGAGCGGGTTCGAACTGGACCCGCGCCTGGCCGCCGACAGCGTGTTCGTCGCCGACGGGCCGCTGTCGCAGGTGCGGCTGATGGACGACACCCGCTTCCCCTGGCTGCTGCTGGTGCCGCGGGTGCCCGGGGCGCGCGAGTGGATCGACCTGGACGGCAACCAGCAGCGCCTGCTGCTGGCCGAGCTCAACCGCGCCGCGCAGGCGCTGCGCGCCACGCCCGGGGTGGAGAAGCTCAACATCGGCGCGCTGGGCAACGTGGTGGCGCAGCTGCACGTGCACCTGGTCGGCCGGCACCCGGGCGACGCCGCCTGGCCGGGGCCGGTGTGGGGCAGCGGCAGCGCGGTGCGGCACGCCCCGGAGGCGCTGGCGGCGTCTGCCGCGGACTGGCGTTCGCGGCTAGGATAGGCGCCCTTTCCACTGCCGGTTACGCGCCCATGGGTTCCAACGTGTTCGCCGCCCTCGTCCTGATCGTCGTGGGCCTGTTCTTCCTGGCCCGCAACCTGGGCTGGATCGACACGGGGCTGGGCGCGCTGCTGGCCACCTGGTGGCCGGCGGGCCTGGTGGTGGTCGGCGTGGCCATGCTGCTGCGGCGCAAGTAAGCCGCGCGGCCGCCGGTGACAGGGGGCGGCAGCGGTGGCTGACGCCTGTCACCTGACGCCGGTCCGGCGGCGGCGCAAGATGCGCTCCATCCCCCAAGGAGGAAGCCGCCATGTGCCGTCGCCTGGTTCCCGCCCTCGTCCTGATCGTGCTGGGCGTCCTGTTCCTGCTCGACAACCTCGGAATCGGCATCGATGCCGGCCGCGTGCTGTCCACCTGGTGGCCGCTGGCGCTGATCGCGGTCGGCGCCGGCTGGCTGCTGCGCCGCGGCGACGGCACCCGCTGCGGCTGAGCCGGCGGGCGCGCCTGCTCAGGTGCGCGGCAGGGTGACCCCGGTCTGGCCCTGGTACTTGCCGCCGCGGTCCTTGTACGAGGTCTCGCACACGTCGTCCGCGTCGGACTGGAGGAACAGCATCTGGGCCACGCCCTCGTTGGCGTAGATGCGCGCCGGCAGCGGCGTGGTGTTGGAGAACTCCAGGGTCACGTGGCCCTCCCACTCCGGCTCCAGCGGGGTGACGTTGACGATGATGCCGCAGCGGGCGTAGGTGCTCTTGCCCAGGCACACCACCAGCACGTCACGGGGGATGCGGAAGTACTCCACCGTGCGCGCCAGCGCGAAGCTGTTGGGCGGGATGATGCACTCGTCGCCGACCACGTCCACGAAGCTCTTCGGGTCGAAGTTCTTCGGGTCGACGATGGTGGAGTTGATGTTGGTGAAGACCTTGAACTCGCGCGAGCAGCGTACGTCGTAGCCGTAGCTGGACGTGCCGTAGCTGACGATGCGCCTGCCGTCGACCTGCTTCACCTGTCCGGGCTCGAACGGGTCGATCATGCCGTGCTGTTCGGCCATCGTCCGGATCCAGCGGTCGCTCTTGATGCTCATGCAGTGGTTCCCTGGGGCAAGGCGCGTGAACGCGCGATTGTAGGGGGCCGGCCGGGCCGCGTGTACCCGCGCCTGGCCGGGCCTCCCGCCGCGGCGGCGGGAAGCGCGGACCGGGGCGTCAGGCCAGCCGGGCCGCGATCGGAATCGAGGCGCGCGGGCGCCGGGCCAGCGCGGTGGCCAGCGCCTGCGCGGCGGCCAGGTAGGCCTGGGCCGGAGCCGCGTCCGGCGCGGCCACCACCACCGGCGCGCCGGCGTCGCCCTGCTCGCGGATGCGCAGGTCCAGCGGCAGCGAGCCCAGCAGCGGCACGCCGTAGCGCTCGGCCATGGCCTGCGCCCCACCGTGGCCGAACACGTGCTCGACGTGGCCGCAGTTGCTGCACACGTGCATGGCCATGTTCTCGACGATGCCCAGCACCGGCACCTCGACCTTGTTGAACATGGCCACGGCCTTGCGCGCGTCCAGGGTGGCGATCTCCTGCGGCGTGGTCACCACCACCGCACCGGCCACCGGGATCTTCTGCGCCAGGGTCAGCTGGATGTCGCCGGTGCCCGGCGGCAGGTCGACCACCAGGTAGTCCAGATCGCCCCACAGGGTGTCGGTGAACAGCTGCATCAGCGCCGAGGTGGCCATCGGCCCGCGCCAGATCATCGGCGTGTCCTGCTCGACCAGCAGGCCGATGGACATGGCCTCGATGCCGAACGCGCGCATCGGCTCGATCGACTTGCCATCCGGGCTCTCCGGCCGCCCGGACAGGCCCAGCATGGCCGGCACGCTGGGGCCGTACACGTCGGCGTCGAGCACGCCGACGCGCGCGCCGAGCCTCTGCAGCGCCAGCGCCAGGTTCACCGCGGTGGTCGACTTGCCGACGCCGCCCTTGCCCGAGCCGACCGCGACCACGTTGCGGATGCGCGGATGCGGGGCCAGCCCGCCCTGCACCGCGTGGGCGGCGATCCGCGGGCGCAGTTCGAACGTTTCCAGCGCCTGGCCGGCGGCGGCCAGGGCCGCCTCGGCGCGCGCCTGCAGCTGGGCCGCCCAGGCGGCGGAAAACGGGAATCCGGTGGTGCCCTGGACCTGGGCGCCGCGGCCGCCCGGGCGCGCGTCCCAGCGCACGGCCGCGCCGAGCGGGCCGCCGCCGGCCGGGTCTTCCAGGGTGGCGAGGATGTCTTGGAGGGGGGAAGCAGCAGTCATGTGTAGGTCACGCCAGGCCGGCCCCGCCCCGGGTGGCGCGGGCGACCGGCTCGATATCGGTTGAGCGCGCCACGGTACAAGAATGCGCGCCGCTTGGCTGCCCCCCCCGGCGGCGCCACGCAGCGTCCGCATCCGGTCAGCCGTACGGGGGCGGATGCTGGTATAAGAGGCCAGGCCCGCCGCATCCGGCAGGCCATCTGCATCCGGGAGGAAAACATGCGCAAGACCCTGCTGGCCGGCCTCGCCCTGCCGCTTCTGGCCCTGGCCTCGATGACCGCCGCGGCCGCCGATCCGGTCGTCGGCCGCTGGAAGACCATCGACGGCGAAACCGGCAAGCCCAAGTCCTACGTCGAGATCACCCAGGCCGCCGACGGCAGCTTCAGCGGCCGGATCGTCGAACTGATCAACCCCAGCCGCCCCAACCCGACCTGCGACAAGTGCAGTGACGACCGCAAGGGCAAGCCGATCACCGGCATGGAGATCATCCGCGGGATGAAGGCCGACGGCGGCGGCAAGTATTCCGGCGGCACCATCCTCAAGCCCGACGAGGGCAAGGTGTACAAGTCCAAGCTGGCCCTGATCGACGGCGGCAGGAAGCTGGAGGTTTCCGGCTGCGTCGCCTTCATCTGCAAGTCGCAGACCTGGATCCGCGAGTGACGCCGCATTAAGCAAGGCACAGGATCCGTGAAGGGGCGCCATGATGGCGCCCCTTCTTTTTCACGGCGCCTGCACAATTCCCATACGTATTCATATTTCCTGGATAATCAGTGACTTACGTATATACAATGCAAATCGGACGGCATTTACCCGATAGAAAAAAACTTCTGAAATAACGAATAACTCAACAATTATTTTTTCCTGAAGGTCCTAGCATTCTGGCGTCCCCAAAGCGCAGGTGGCCGTATGAATGACAGGATCGTCATCCCCCGCAACCGCCTCACCGCTGCCCTGGTGATGGCATTGCTCGCACCCCTCGCCAGTCCCGCCCTCGCCCAGGAATCCGGGTCCCAGGACGGCGCACCCACCCAGCTGGACCAGGTGATCGTCACCGGCTCGCGCATCGCCCGCACCGGCTTCATCACCCCCGCCCCGGTGACCGCGGTCACCGCCGAGGAAATCCGCGGCACCGGCGCCACCAACATCGGCGACCTGATGGCGCGGATGCCGGCGCTGTCGCCCACCTACACCCTGGGCAATTCCACCCGCTTCATCGGCACCGCGGGCCTCGGCCTGCTGGACCTGCGCGGCATGGGCACGTCCCGCACCCTGGTGCTGGTCAACGGCCGCCGCCACGTGGGTGCCAGCCCCGGCTCCACCGCGGTCGACGTCAACACCATCCCGGTGGAATGGATCGAGCGCGTGGAGGTGATGACCGGCGGCGTGTCGGGCGTGTACGGCGCCGATGCGGTGGCCGGCGTGGTCAACTTCATCCTCAAGAAGGACTTCGAGGGCATGGAGTTGCGCGGCCAGCACGGCATGGCCGACGAAGGCAGCTTCGACCGCTCCTTCGTCAGCTTCACCGCCGGCAAGAACTTCGCCGACGACCGCGGCAACGCGGCCTTCTCGCTCGAGTACAGCACCCAGGACCGCTTCGGCCGCGGCGACCGCGAGATCGGGCGGCGCTTCATGGTCTCGGTGCCCAACCCGGACTTCGACCCCAGCCAGCCGCCCAGCCAGCGCAACCCGCAGAACGTGTTCGCCAGGCCCGGCGGCAACCACTCAATCTCCTACGGCGGCGTGTTCACCATCGGCAGCTTCAACGTCAACAACCCGACCAACCGCTACCTGTTCAACCCGGACGGCACGTTCCGCCGCGCCCGCTACGACGGCGTGGTGGTCAGCCCGACCTCGTGCGTGGACTGCGATTTCGCCGACCTCAACGCGGTGGCCGACCTGGAGCCGGCGTTCGACCGCTTCAGCGCCAACTTCCAGCTGAACTTCGAGCTCAACGAGAACCACCGCATGTTCTTCGAGGGCAAGTACAGCAAGACCGAGTCGAACTTCTACGGCCAGCCGGCGTTCGACCAGCCGATCCGCATCCGCCGCGACAACGCCTTCATCTCGCCCGAGCTGGGCGCGCTGATGGACGCCAACGGCCTGACCCAGCTGCAGGTCACCCGCTTCAACGTCGACGCCGGCCGGCGCGGCGAGGACGTGGACCGCCAGACCGTGCGCGCGGTGTTCGGCTTCGAGGGCAACCTCGGCGAGGACTGGACCTACGAGGCATCGGTCAACTACGGCCAGTCCAAGATCGACCGCCGCAACCTCAACAACCGCATCAACGAGCGCTGGCACGCCGGCCTGGACGCGGTGCGCGACGAGAACGGCAACATCGTCTGCCGCGCCAGCATCGACGAGGACGCGGTCAACCCGCACACCGGCACGCGCTACTCCAGCTTCGCCAGCAACGGCTGCATCCCGTTCAGCGTGTTCGGCGACGGCGCGGTGGCGCGCACGCCCGAGGCGATCGCCTGGTTCAACACCACCTCGCTCAATTCCTCGACCCTGGAGCAGAACGTGGTGGCGGCCTCGGTGGCCAACAGCCGGCTGTTCTCGCTGCCGGCCGGCGACGTGGGCTTCGCCGCGGGCGTGGAGTACCGCAAGGAGAAGAGCCAGGAGAACACCGACCCGCTGGCCGCGCTGGGCCTGACCTTCCTCAACGCCATCCCCAGCCGCGGCGGCGAGTACGACGTCACCGAGGTGTTCGCCGAGACCACCATCCCGCTGCTGGCCGACCTGCCCGGCATCTACAACATGTCCCTGGACCTGGCGGCGCGCCACTCCGACTACAGCAGCATCGGCGAGACCCTGGCCTGGAACATCGGCCTGAACTGGGAAATCATCGACACCCTGCGCTTCCGCGGCACCTTGGCGCGGGCGGTGCGCGCGCCGAGCATCGGCGAGCTGTACAACCCGCAGTCGGAGAACTTCGCGACCATCAACGACCCCTGCAACTACCAGCCCACCAACCCCAACCGCCCGGATACCGCCGAGGACCGCGCCCTGCGCGTGGCCAATTGCAGCGCGCTGGGCATCCCGGAAGGCTGGATCGACACCTTCAGTGCCAGCCGGCCGGGCGTGAGCGGCGGCAACCCGGACCTGGAGGAAGAGCGCGCCCGCAGCTGGACCCTGGGCCTGGTATGGCAGCCGGACTTCATCAACGGGCTGGGCGTGTCGGTGGACTACTGGAACATCACCCTCAAGGACGCGATCGGCGCGGTCAACGCGCAGACCCTGGCCACCCGCTGCGTCGACTCGCCCGGCGGCATCGGCAACCAGTTCTGCGCCATGATCACCCGCGCCCCGGTGGGCGGCTACGTCGACCCGCAGGGCCGCGACTTCCCGGCCTACTCGATCACCCGCTGGGTGGCGCTGAACGAGAACCTGGCCAAGTCGCGCCGGGTCGGCGTGGACCTGGAGATCGACTACCGCTACAACCTGTTCGGCGCCAGCGCGGTCTCGCGCTTCGTCGGCACCCGCCTGCTGCAGTCGCGGGAGTGGCAGTTCCAGGACTTCCCGGACGAGTTCGACGAGAACGTCACCTACTACACCGACCCGCGCTGGCGCGCCACGCTGGACAACAGCTTCGAGTTCGGCAACTGGAGCGCCAGCTGGAACATGAAGTACGTCGACGGCAACCTGCGGGTCCAGCCCAAGAGCTACAACGCCAACCCGGGCTCGGCCAGGCCGATCATGAATGGCTCGTACACCTACCACAACCTCCGGCTGGGCTACACCTTCCCGGAGAGCGAGCTGAACGTGTACCTCGGCATCGACAACGCCTCGGACAAGGCCCCGCCGCTGAACTACTTCGGCGCCGACATCGGCAGCGCCAACTACGACAGCATCGGCCGGTTCTTCTACATGGGCGCGACCTACCGCTTCTGAGCGCCGCCGCGCACGGGCCCGGCCCCGCCGGGCCTGTGCCCCGGGGCGCCGGCAGCCGCCCGGCGGGCCCGGAGCGCCCGCCATGCGATAATCGGCGGTCCCTTTCCCCACCGACCGCCATGTCCCGCTCCGTCCTCGTCACCAACGCCCTGCCCTACGCCAACGGCCCGCTGCACCTGGGCCACCTGGTCGGCTACATCCAGGCCGACATCTGGGTCCGGGCGCGGCGCATGCGCGGGGACGCGGTGTACTACGTCTGCGCCGACGACACCCACGGCACCCCGATCATGCTGGCGGCGGAGAAGGCCGGGGTCACCCCGGAGGCCTTCATCGCCCGGATCAAGGCCGAGCACGAGCGCGACTTCGACGCCTTCGGCGTGGCCTTCGACTGGTACCACTCCACCCATTCGGAGGAGAACCGCGAGCTGACCGGGCGTTTCTACGCCGCCCTGGAGGCGCGCGGCAGCATCGAGCGCCGCTCGATCGAGCAGCTGTACGACCCGGTCAAGCAGATGTTCCTGCCCGACCGCTACGTCAAGGGCACCTGCCCGCGCTGCAAGTCCCCGGACCAGTACGGCGACAACTGCGAGGTCTGCGGCGCCACCTACGGCCCCACCGACCTGATCGATCCGCGCTCGGCCGTGTCCGGCGCCACCCCGGAGCTGCGTGCCTCCGAGCACTTCTTCTTCCGCCTGGGCCAGTACACCGAGGTGTTGCGCGAGTGGCTGGCCGGCGACGTGGCCCTGCCCGGGGTCAAGGCCAAGCTGGCCGAGTGGATCGACGGTGAAGGCGGCCTGCGCGACTGGGACATCTCCCGCGACGCACCCTACTTCGGCTTCGAGATCCCCGGCCACCCCGGCAAGTACTTCTACGTGTGGCTGGACGCGCCGATCGGCTACTTCTCCAGCCTGCTGGCCCTGGCCCGCAGCGGCAAGGCCGGCGGCTTCGACGAGGCGGCCATGGAGCGGCTGCTGCAGCCGGGCGACCACGCCGAGCTGCACCACTTCATCGGCAAGGACATCGTCAACTTCCACGGCCTGTTCTGGCCGGCGGTGCTGCACGGCAACGGCCTGCGCAAGCCCGACCGCCTGCACGTCAACGGCTACCTGACCGTGGACGGGGCCAAGATGTCCAAGTCGCGCGGCACCTTCATCATGGCCCGCACCTACCTGGACGTGGGCCTGGATCCGGACGCGCTGCGCTACTACTTCGCGGCCAAGTCCTCCGGCGGCGTGGACGACCTGGACCTCAACCTGTCCGACTTCGTCGCCCGCGTGAACAGCGACCTGGTCGGCAAGTTCGTCAACATCGCAAGCCGCTGCGCCAAGCTGCTGGACGTGCACTTCGGCAACCAGCTGCCCCCGCCCGGCGCGGACGCCGGCACCAGCGAGGGCTGGGCGCAGGACGCCGCGCAGCTGCTGGCCCAGGTGCGCGAGGCGCTGGCCGGCGCGCCGGAGCTGTACCAGCACGACAACTTCGCCGCCGTGGCCCGCAACGCCATGGCCGCGGCCGACCTGGCCAACGAGTACATCGCGCGCACCGCGCCGTGGGCGCTGGCCAAGGACCCGGCACGCCGCGCCGACCTGCACCTGGTGCTGGGCACCGCGCTGCAGGCCTTCGCCGACATCGCCGGCGTGCTCAAGCCGATCGTGCCGGCCACCATCGCCCGGGTCGAGGCCTGGCTGGGCACGGAGCTGGCGCTGGACCGCCGCACCGGGCTGGCCGGCCGCACCCTGGCCGCCTACACCCCCCTGTTCACCCGTATCGACCCCAAGCTGATCGACGCCATGACCGAAGCCTCCAAGGACCCCCTCGCCGCCGCTCCCGCCGCCCCCGCCCAGCCGGAAAAGAAGGCCGAGGCGAAGAAGGACGCCGCGCCGGCGGCCAGCGCGCCGCAGTACATCGGCATCGAGGACTTCGCCAAGCTCGACCTGCGCATCGGCAAGGTGCTGGAGTGCGGCTTCGTGGAAGGCTCGGACAAGCTGCTGCGCTTCCTGCTGGACGCCGGCGAGCTGGGCCAGCGCCAGATCTTCTCCGGCATCCGCGCCAGCTACGGCGAACCGGAGAAGCTGGTCGGCCGCAACGTCGTGTTCATCGCCAACCTGGCCCCGCGCAAGATGCGCTTCGGCATCAGCGAGGGCATGATCCTGTCGGCCGGCTTCGACGGCGGTGCGCTGGCCCTGCTGGACGCCGACGAAGGCGCCCAGGCCGGCATGCCGGTGCGCTGATCCGCACTGCGGCCTGCGCCGCCCGGTGGCGCAGGCCCATCCGCGGGCGCGGCAACGGCGGCACCCGCAACGGCGGCCCGCGCCGCCCCATGCAAGGGACGCGAGGGAGGCCGATGGAACTGGCCCTGGTCGACTTCGACCACACCGTCACCACCTGCGATACCTACGGCCGCTTCCTGCGCCGCCTGGCCACGCCAGGGCAGCTGGCACGGGTGCGCTGGACCATCGGCCCCTGGGTGGCCGGCTACCGGCTGGGCCTGGTGTCGGCCTCGGCGCTGCGCGTGCGGGCCACCCGCAAGGCATTCGCCGGGCGCGACGCGACCTGGGTCCGCGCCGCCGGTGCCGACTACGCCGAGCGCGAACTGCCGGGCCTGCTGCGGCCGGAGATGATGCAACGCATCGCCGCGCACCGCGCCCGCGGGCATACCGTGGTGATCGTCTCCGGCTCGCTCGACGCCTACCTAGCGCCGTGGTGCCGACGGCACGGGCTGGAGCTGGTCTGCAACCGCCTGGAAAGCGTCGATGGCCGCCTGACCGGCCGCTACGCCGGCGGCGACCGCGGCGCGCACAAGGCAGACGACATCCGCGCCCGCTACGACCTGTCGCGCTACGCGCGCATCCACGCCTACGGCGACAGCCGCGAGGACCAGGCGATGCTGGCGCTGGCACACGAACGCTGGTGGCGCGGCCGGCGCATCGCCTGAGGCGCCGGATCAGTCGGCCGGCACAGGCTCGAAGAACACCGGCACGAAGCGCCCGTGTTCGAACACGAAGTAGTGGCGGCCATGGCCAGGGCCGTCCCCGAGCCGGCCGCTGACCACCAGCAGGCGGCTGTCGGCGCGGTAGTCCAGCATCTCGCCCTCGCCCGCCCAGCAGCAGGCCGCGCCCGGCAACTGCACCAGCCGCCCGCTGCCGCGGTCGGCGGCCAGCAGCCGCAGGCAGTCGGTGCCGCAACCCCATTGCACCAGCACCTGGTCGCCGGCGAAGTCCGGCGCGCCGGCCAGGGCCTCGCGCAGCACCGGTTCCAGTTCGCGCAGCTCCGGCGCCTGGATGTCCGGCGCCACCGGCGCCGTGTAGGCCTGCACCGCCACCGCTTGCGCCGCGTGCGCCGCGTGGGCCGGCGGCTGTGCGGCCAGCGGCGCGGCCGCCAGCAGCGCCGCCACCGGCCAGATCCGTTTCCAGGACATCGGTTGCCCTCCTCTCGTGCACGCAGCATGCGGCGCCGCGGCGCGTGTGTACAGGCGGCGCAGCGGCGATAATGGCCGGCCCGCCGCATCGCCCGCGCATGTCCGCTCCGCTTCCGCCCCTGGTCGAACGCCTCGACCGCCTGCTGCCGCAGACCCAGTGCGGCCAGTGCGGCTATCCCGGCTGCCGCCCGTACGCCGAGGCCATGGCCGCCGGCCAGGCTGGACCGGACCATTGCCCGCCCGGCGGCGACGAGGGCGCGCGTGCGCTGGCGCGGGTGCTGGGCGTGCCGCCCGTGCCCTACGACCGCAGCCGCGGCCAGTGCAAGCCGCCGGCGGTGGCGGTGGTGGTGGAGGCGGACTGCATCGGTTGCACCAAGTGCATCCAGGCCTGCCCGGTGGACGCCATCATCGGCGGCCCGAAGCTGATGCACGTGGTGCTGGATCCACTGTGCACCGGCTGCGAGCTGTGCGTGCCCGCCTGCCCGGTGGACTGCATCGTGATGGAGCCGGCGCCGGCCGCCTGAGGCCGGCGCGGAACGCTAGCGCCCGGCGCAGGCGCGGCACACGCGCTCGACCCGGTACCCCTGCGCGCGCAGGCGCTCGACCAGGCCGTCGCTGCCCAGCAGGTGCAGCGCGCCGACCACCACCAGCACGTCGCCCTGGCCCCGCTCCAGGCGTTGCCGGATCTGCGGCAGCCAGGCCTCGTTGCGGGCCACGTTGATGTGCCGGTACAGCTCCGGGTACTGGCGCCGCAGGTCCTCGCCCAGCAGCCGCCACAGGCCCTCGGCATCGCCGCGGCGCCAGGTGCGGTACATGGCCTCGATGGCCTCGTCCCCGGCCTCGGCCTGCGCCAGGGACTGGTCCAGCATCTGCACCTGGGTGGCCAGCGGCATCCCGGCCAGCACCGCGATCTGGTCGGCCGCCCGCTCCAGCCCGGACGCCGGCTTGCCGGCACTGGCGGCGGCCTGCATCAGCTGCCGGTCCAGGCCCAGCGCCGGGTCGAAGCCCATCCGCTGCAGCTGCCCGATCGCCAGGGTGAGCCCCAGGAACCACGGCTCGACCCCGGACAGCTGCGCCAGCGGCAGGCCGGTGGCGGCGGCGTGCGCCTGCATCCGCGCCCACAGCGCCGGCCCCAGGTCGTCCTGCAGCGTGCCCGGGCGCTTGCGCAGCGCGGCCCGCAGCATGGCGGCCGCAAGCGTGGGCGAGGTCGCCTCGTCCGGCGCCAGTTCGAACACCAGTGCGTCGGCGGCGGCGAAGGCGTCCTCGACCTCGGCGGCCAGCACCTCGTCGCCGGGGCGCAGCATGTGGAACGAGCCCAGCAGGTACACGGAACTGTCCGCGTCGGAGACCTTCCACAGCAGCGGCACCGGCGGCGCGGCCAGCACCGGCAGCGTCAGCAGCAGCCCCAGCAGCAGTACCGCCAGGCGGGCGAAGCGACGGGACGGGCCGCAGGCGCGGGGAAACAGGGCGTGCATCGGCGCTCCCGGGGTCAGTGCACGTTCCCGGTGTAGTTCTTCTCGCCGGCGGTGATGGCCAGGTCCAGGCGGTTCTCTGGCGGTGGCAGCGGGCAGGTCGCAAACAGGGTGAACGCGCACGGCGGGTTGTAGGCGCGGTTGAAGTCCAGCACCACCTTGCCGTCCTCGCCCGGCCAGTCGGCGTCGAGGAAGCGTCCGGCCGGATAGCTGCCGTGGCCGCTGGTGCGGTCGGCCAGCACGAAGAACAGGCCTTCCTCCGGCCCGCCCAGCGCC
The DNA here is from genome assembly GCF_000283075.1 of Pseudoxanthomonas sp. GW2. NCBI lineage: Bacteria > Pseudomonadati > Pseudomonadota > Gammaproteobacteria > Lysobacterales > Lysobacteraceae > Pseudoxanthomonas > Pseudoxanthomonas sp. GW2. The sequence goes on along the minus strand of NZ_ALIP01000158.1, from coordinate 3,358 downwards.
TCCAGGCGGAAGCTGCGGCCGTCGCGCTCGAACTCGACGTAGCCGGGATTGGGCGAGTCGTTGCGGGTGCCGACGATGTCGGCGATCGGCAGGGTCTTGCCCGGCGGATGCGGCACGAAGCGCGCCTCGATCCGCCAGGCCGGATCGGCCGGCCAGTACTGCAGCCCGGCAAAACCCACCCGGGTGGGCGCGTCGGCGTGGCGCACGCGCAGGGCATGGCGGTTGCCGCGCTGGACCAGGGTCAGCCTGCCCTTGTCGCCGTCGAAGCCGATCACCGCCTTCTCCGGGTCATGGTCGCTGTAAAGCCGCACCTTGCCCCGCAGCGGCTCGCCGTTGAGGGTCAGCTCCACGCCCTGCTCCGGGGTGAACCAGTAGCGGCCGTCGTCGTCGCGGGTGACCAGGCCCATGCGCTCCGGGCCGAAGGCCAGGCGCATGTTGCTGGCGATGTGTTCGCCGCTGCCGATGTAGTGCGCCTTCAGTTCCAGCCAGTGCAGGCCGACCAGGCTGGTCCAGCCGTCCGGCCGCAGCAGCTCCTGCTCGCGCTCCCGGCGCCAGGCCTCCTGCCCGGCCTGGAACACCGCCGCGGTGGCCGCGCGCTCGGCCTCGGCGGAGATATCGTCGCTGCCCGCCTCGCCGCCGCAGCCGGCCAGCGCCGCCAGCAGCGCCGCCATCCCCATGGCGCGCAGGGGCCTCATCTTCCCCTCAGGAACCATCGATCGATTTCCCCCAGCGTGAATCGCGCCCAGGTCGGGCGCCCGTGGTTGCACTGCCCGGAGCGCTCGGTGGCTTCCATGTCGCGCAGCAGGGCATTCATTTCCGGAATGGTCAGGCGCCGGTTGGCGCGCACCGCGCCATGGCAGGCCATGGTCGAAAGCAGCTCGTCGCGCGCGGCGGCCACGCGGCGGGTGGCACCGTGCTCGCGCAGGTCGGCCAGGACGTCGCGCAGCAGCGCTTCCGGATCGGCATGCGCAAGCAGCGCCGGCACGCTGCGCACGGCCAGGGTCTGCGGGCCGCTGCGGGTGACCTCGAAGCCCAGCTCGGCCAGGGTCTGCGCCTCGCACTCGGCGACGTCGGCGTCGCGCTCGCCCACCGCCAGCGACAGCGGCACCAGCAGTGGCTGCGCGCGCAGGCCCATGCCGTCGTGCGCGGCCTTCAGGCGCTCGTAGCCGATGCGTTCGTGGGCGGCGTGCATGTCCACCACCACCAGGCCGTCGGCGTTCTCGGCCAGGATGTAGATGCCGTGCAGCTGCGCGATCGCGTAGCCCAGCGGCGGGATCTCGCCGCTGCCCTCGGGCAGGGCCTGGTCCTGGCGTGGCAGCGGCGGCGCGGCCGGCGTGGCCCCGTCCGCCTGTCCGTACAGCGCCGCGTACGCGCCCACCGCCTCGTCCACGCGCAGGCCCAGCGGCTGTGGCGCCGGCGTCCACGGCACGAACGGGCGGGCACCGCCATCGCTCACGGCCGGTGCGGCAGCGGGCGCGGCGCCGCCCCAGGCCGCGGCCGGCTGGCCGGCGGGCATGGCGGCGGCGACGCCGGCCTCCATGCCGGCGCGGGTCTGCGCCAGCGCCTCCTGCAGGGTGCGGAACACGAAGTCGTGGATCAGGCGGGCGTCGCGGAAGCGCACCTCGTGCTTGGCCGGGTGCACGTTGACGTCCACCCGGGTCGGATCCAGCTCCAGGAACAGCACGTAGGCCGGCTGGCGGCCGTGGTAGAGCACGTCCTGGTAGGCCAGCTTCACCGCGTGGGCGACGTTGCGGTCGCGCACCGCGCGGCCGTTGACGTACAGGTACTGCTGGTCGGCGCTGGCACGCGAATAGTGCGGCTGCGCAATCCAGCCGTGCAGGCGCAGGCCGGCGCCGCTGTGGTCGATGCGCAGCGCGCTGCGCGCGAAGTCGTCGCCGAGGGTCTCGCCCAGGCGCGCGGCCGCGTCCAGGTCGCCGGCGCGGTAGCGGCGCGAGGGCTTGCCGTTGTGGCTCACCCGCAGCTCCACGTCCGGGCGCGCCAGCGCCAGCGAGCGCAGCCATTCCTCGATGTGGCCCAGCTCGGTGCGCTCGGCGCGCAGGAACTTGCGCCGCGCCGGCACGTTGTAGAACAGGTCGCGCACTTCCACCGTGGTGCCCGGCGCGTGCGCCTTGGGCACCACCTCGCCAATCTGGCCGCCGTCCACGTGCAGCGCCGCGCCGTGCTCGGCGTCGCGGGTGCGCGAGGCGAGCATGAAGCGGCTGACCGAGGCGATCGAGGGCAGGGCCTCGCCGCGGAAGCCGAGGGTGGCCACCGCTTCCAGGTCGTCGAGCGAGGCGATCTTGCTGGTGGCGTGGCGGCTGACCGCCAGCGGCAGTTCCCCGGGCGGGATGCCACCGCCGTCGTCGCGGATCCGGATCAGGCGGATGCCACCCTCCTCCAGGTCGATGTCCACGCGCGTGGCGCCGGCGTCGAGGGCGTTCTCGACCAGTTCCTTGACCACCGAGGCCGGGCGTTCGACCACCTCGCCGGCGGCAATCTGGTTGATCAGGGTGTCGGGAAGCTGTCGGATCGGCACGGCATCACGGCGGCGCGCAGGCCGTCAGGAGGATCAGGCGTGATGATAGCCGCCGCGCCGCCTGCGCGCCGGCCCGCGCTTGGATCAGGGCGTGCCGCCCGCGCCGCCGGCCGCGGCCAGGTCGGCCTCGGCGCGCATCGCGAACAGCGTGCCCGGCGGCGGCTGCCGGCTGAAATAGGTGGTGATGCCTTCCAGCACCGCGCCGGCGACCTTGCGCTGGAACGCCGGGTCGGTGAGGCGCTTCTCCTCGTCCGGATTGGAGATGAAGGCCGTCTCCACCAGCATCGCCGGCATGTCCGAGGTGCGCAGCACGGCGAAGTTGGCGCGCTCGATGTTGGGCTTGTGGTTGTTGCCCACGCGCTTGAGGCCGCCGAGCACGTGCAGGGCCGCGTCCTCGGAGGCGCGCATGTGCCCGCTCTGGGCCAGGTCCAGCAGCACGTTGGCCAGCACCGCCTCGGTCTGCTGCAGGCGCACGCCGCCGACCAGGTCGGCGGCGTTTTCCTTGTCCGCCAGCCAGCGCGCGCGCTGCGAGGAAGCGCCCTTGGTCGACAGCACGTAGACCGAGGAGCCGCGCGCGTTGCGGTTCTCGGCCGCGTCGGCGTGGATCGAGATGAAGATGTCGGCCTTGGCCGCGCGCGCGCGCTGGGCGCGCATCGGCAGCGGGATGAACACGTCGCTGTCGCGCACCAGGAAGGACTTCAGGCCCGGGGTGGCATCGATCTGGCGCGCCAGCTCGCGCGCCATGGCCAGGGTCACGTCCTTCTCGCGCTTGCCGGTGGGGCCGATCGCGCCCGGGTCCTGGCCGCCGTGGCCGGCGTCGAT
>NZ_ALIP01000157.1:0-10845 GCF_000283075.1 Pseudoxanthomonas sp. GW2 | reverse complement strand
GGCCGGCGCGCGAACCACCAGGCCGCGCCCGCGGCCGCCGCCAGCAGCAGCAGGACCAGCGGCCACAGACCCAGGCCGCTGTGCGCGGATTCCTGTTCCATCTGCGCCAGGCGCTGCTGCGCCGCGGCCAGCTCACTGTCCTTCAGCTCGATCAGCTTCATCTGCTGCTGCTGCAGCTTTTCCAGTTCCTCGACCCGGCTGCGCAGCTCCTGCACCTCCGACTCGCGGGCGGCCAGGTCTTCCTGCGCCTGGCGCAATTGTTCGTTAGCCAGCATGTCGCCCTCGCCCCCACTGCCCAGTCCGGATGTCGCCGCCTGCGTGCCTTCGGCCGCCACCGCCGGCGCGATCTCCAGCCGCGCGCCGGAAGCAGCCGCGGCCGCTGCCTGGGCGGGAGCCGCGGCGGCGCTGTCGCCGATGGTGCCCTGCTGCTCCGGTGCGCCGGCCACCGCCGGCTGCGGCACCGGTTGGGCCAGCTGGCGCCACTGCGCGGTCTGCTCGCGCACCAGCGCGGCCGCGGTGGCCGCGTCGGCATAGTGTTCCGCGCCCGGCATGCGCAGCACCGCGCCGGCACGCACGCGGTGGATGTTGCCGCCGATGAAGGCTTCGGGGTTGGCGCGCAGCAGCGCCACCATCGCCTGTTCGCGGCTGTAGCCGCCGCGGTCCATGGCGGCGACCACGTGGGACAGGGTCTGCCCGCGCTCGACCCGGGCCAGGGTCTCGCCGGGGGCGGCCGCCACCGTGGGCTGGATGGCCGCAGCCGGAGCCCGTGCCGGGGCCGGCGCAGGCGCCGCTTCCACGGGCGCCGGCGGAGGCGGCGGCAGCGGCTCGGGCGCGCGCACGATCATGTCCGAAGGCAGTGCCTGCGGCGCCTCGATCACTGGGGCCTCGATCGCCACCGCGCTCTGCGGCGCCTCCACCAGTGCCGAGTATTCGCGCACCAGGCGGCCCTGGCCCCAGTCGACCTCGACCAGGAAGGACACCGCCGGCACGTCGACCGGGGCGCTGCTGGTGACGCGTACCACGGCGCGGCCGTGGGCGTCGGCGCTGATCGCGAACTGCAGGTCGCGCACAAGGCTGGTCGGAGGCTGCAGGCCGACGCGGGCGAAGGTCTCGGCCGAAGCCAGGCGCACCCGCGCGTTCTCAAGCTCCCCGGGCTGGTTGGAGATGATCGGAATCTCGGCCAGCAGCGGCTGTCCCGGCCCGGACAGCACCCGGATCTGGCCCAGGCCCAGCGCCAGTGCGCTGCTGCTGGCCAGCAACAGGGCGGTCGCCACCAGCCATTGCAACGGGCGCCACGCGCCCTGTCCCCTCTTTTCCATGGCGCGAACTATAGCGGTTTCGCCGTTCCCACCGCAGCGCCGGCAGCCCGGGAACCGTCCGGCGCGGCACGGAACGCCCGCTTGCAGCCGGCCGCCCCGCCCGGCCGGAAGCGGCCGTTGCCCCTCCCCCGGGCCTTGCGGCAATCGCGCGGCCACCCATGGCTGCCCGCGGCACGCGTTTGCGACCGGGACCGGCATGGCCGGCCCAGGCGCAGCGGCCCAGGGCGGGGCCTGCGTCGCCGGCCTGGCAAGCCCGCATCGGCCAGGCGGCTTGCGCGGATGCAAACTGCGGCCTTGTCCGGGCCAAGCCCCCTTTGCAGCCCGGCACGCATCCAGGTCCGGCCCAACGAAAAGGCCGGGGCATGGAGCCCCGGCCTTGCCGTGGTGCAGGAGGCGGCGGCAAGGGACGCCGCCGTCCGGATCAGCCGCCGGCGGCGACCAGTTCGGCCAGCTGCACCGCGTTGAGCGCGGCACCCTTGCGGATGTTGTCGGCCACGATCCACAGGTTCAGGCCGCGCGGGTGCGAGAAGTCCTCGCGGATGCGGCCCACGTACACCGGGTCGTTGCCCGAGGCGTGGGTGACCGGGGTCGGGTAGCCGCCGGCCTTGCGCTCGTCGACCACTTCCACGCCCGGCGAACGGGCCAGCAGCTCGCGCGCGGCCTCGACCGTGACCTTCTTCCTCGTCTCGATCGCCACGGCCTCGGAGTGGCCGTAGAACACCGGCACGCGCACCGCGGTCGGGTTCACCTGGATGCTGTCGTCGCCGAGGATCTTGCGGGTCTCCCAGACCAGCTTCATCTCCTCCTTGGTGAAGCCGTTGTCCAGGAAGTCGTCGATGTGCGGGATCAGGTTGAACGCGATCTGCACCGGGAAGCGCTGCGGGTCCGGATCCTGGAAGTTGAGCAGCGCCCCGGTCTGGCGCCCCAGCTCCTCCAGCGCCGAGCGGCCGGCGCCGGACACCGACTGGTAGGTGGCCACGTTGATGCGCTCGATGCCGTACTCGCGGTGCAGCGGGGCCAGGGCCACCAGCATCTGCATGGTCGAGCAGTTGGGGTTGGCGATGATGCCGCGCGGACGGTTCTTCGCCGCCTCCGGGTTGACCTCGGACACCACCAGCGGCACGTCGTCGTCGTAGCGGAAGGCCGAGGAGTTGTCGATCACCACCGCGCCGGCGGCGGCGAACTTCGGCGCGTATTCCTTGGACACGCTGCCGCCGGCCGAGAACAGGGCGATGTCCACGCCCTTGGGGTCGAAGGTGGCCAGGTCCTGCACCTTGACCTTGCGGCCGGCGTACTCGACCTCGCCGCCGGCCGAGCGTTCGGAGGCCAGCGGGATGATCTCGGCGACCGGGAAGTTCCGCTCGGCCAGGATGTTCAGCATGGTCTCGCCGACCGCGCCGGTGGCGCCTACGACTGCGACGGTGAAGCGGCGTTCTGCGTTGCTCATTGGAATGTCCGTGGTTCGTGATTGGTGACTGGTATTCGGAAAGCAGGAGCGCGATGCGCGGGGCCGGGTTCGGGGAACCTCTGCCGGGGTGGGCGCCGTGCTGCGTGGCGCGGGCGGAGGTTCCCTATCGTTTGCCGGTCGCGTCTTTCCCCGCACCGGCAATGGCGCCGGTGGTTTTCTTCGCGGTGACCGGGGTGGCCGGGCGGCCGGCATCCGGGCCCAGGTCCAGCGCGGCCAGCAGGTTGTCCACGGCCAGCTGCACCATCGCCCGGCGCGTGGCCAGCGAGGCGCTGCCGATGTGCGGGGTCAGCACCACGTTGCGCAGTGCCAGCAGTTCCGGGCGCACCTGCGGCTCGTCCTCGTAGACGTCCAAGCCGGCCGCGGCCAGGCGGCCATGGGCCAGGGCATCGGCCAGGGCCAGCTCGTCGACCAGGCCGCCGCGGGCGATGTTCACCAGGGTGGCGGTGGGCTTCATCTTCGCCAGCGCGGCGGCGTCGATGATGTGGTGGCTGGCCGGGGAATACGGCAGCACCAGCAGCAGGTGGTCGGCCTGCGCCAGCAGGGTGTCGAGGTCCACGTAGCGGGCGCCGACGCCGCGCTCCACGTCCTCCGGCAGGCGCGAACGGTTGTGGTAGAGCACCCGCATGCCGAAACCGTGGTGGCCGCGGCGGGCGATGGCCTGGCCGATCCGGCCCATGCCCAGGATGCCCAGGGTGCTGCCGTGCACGTCGGCGCCGAGCATGGTCGAGAACGACCACTGCCGCCACTGGCCCTCGCGCAGCCAGCGCTCGGACTCGCTGATCCGGCGCGCGGCCGCCATCAGCAGGGCGAAGCCCAGGTCGGCGGTGGTCTCGGTGAGCACGTCCGGGGTGTTGGTGGCGATGACGCCGGCCGCGTCCAGCGCGGCGATGTCGAGGTTGTTGTAGCCGACGCCGACGTTGGCCACCGCGCGCAGGCGCGGGGCCTGCGCCAGCTCGGCCGCGCCGATGCGTTCGTTGAGCGTGACCAGGGCGCCGTCGGCCTCGCGCAGGGCCGCGGCCACGTCGGCGGGCGCGTGCACGGTCACTTCGCGCACCGCGTCCACGTCGCAATGGGCCGCGAGCTGGTCGACGATGTCGTCGAACAGCGGCTGCGAGACCCATACGCGCGGACGCTGGCTGGCCATGGCCGCGTGCCTAGCTCCCCTGCCCTTCGCCCAGCGCGCCGTCGCCGGCGGGAATGCGCGGGCCGACCTCGCCCACGTCGCCGCACTGGGCGCGGTGGCGCAGGGCCTGGTCCATCAGCACCAGGGCGACCATCGCCTCGGCGATCGGGGTGGCGCGGATGCCCACGCACGGGTCGTGGCGGCCGGTGGTGATGACCTCGACCGGATTACCGTGCACGTCCACGGTCGGCCCGGGCAGGCGCAGGCTGGAGGTGGGCTTGAGCGCGATCGAGGCCACGATCTGCTGGCCGGTGGAGATGCCGCCGAGGATGCCGCCGGCGTGGTTGCTGGCGAAGCCGTCGGGGGCGATCAGGTCGCGGTGCTGCGTGCCCTTCTGCGCGACCACGCCGAAGCCGTCGCCGATCTCCACGCCCTTGACCGCGTTGATGCTCATCAGGGCCGCGGCCAGCTCGCCGTCGAGCTTGCCGTAGACCGGCTCGCCCCAGCCCGGCGGCACGCCGTCGGCGACCACGGTCACCCGCGCGCCGACCGAGTCGCCGGACTTGCGCAGGGCGTCCATGTACGCCTCCAGCTCCGGCACCTGCGGCGCATGCGGCCAGAAGAAGGGGTTGGCTTCCACCGCGTCCCAGTCGAAGCCGGCCGGGACGACGTCGCCGATCTGGGCCATGAAGCCGCGCACGGTCACGCCGTGGCGCTGCTTCAGCCACTTCTTGGCGATCACCGCCGCGGCCACGCGCATGGTGGTCTCGCGCGCCGAGCTGCGGCCGCCGCCGCGCGGGTCGCGGATGCCGTACTTCTGCCAGTAGGTGTAGTCGGCGTGGCCGGGACGGAACTGCGCGGCGATGTTCGCGTAGTCCTTGCTGCGCTGGTCGGTGTTGCGGATCAGCAGCGCGATCGGGGTGCCGGTGGTGCGGCCCTCGTACACCCCGGACAGGATCTCGACCTCGTCGGCCTCGCGCCGCGCCGAGGTGTGGCGGGTCTTGCCGGTGGCGCGGCGCTGCAGGTCGTGGGCGAACTCCTCCGGCGCGATCTCCAGCCCGGGAGGGCAGCCGTCGATGACGCAGCCGATGGCCGGGCCATGCGATTCGCCGAAGGTGGTGACCGACAGCAGCCTGCCGAAGGTATTGCTGCTCAAGACGCGCCCCGCGCTGTACCTCTACAAGGCCGCCAAGCATCGCATATCGCGACGCCTGCTGCAGCGCGTCAGCAGCGGGAAAAAACGTTGCCGCGGTAACGGCTTAGACGCGGCCGGCGACCCGGCCGGCGCGCCCCGGGCATGGACCCGCGGCGCGCTTTCCCGGAGCCTCAGCCGCGCGCGGCGGCCAGCTCGGCGATGCGCGCGTTGTGCGCGATCAGCTCGCGGCACTCGACCGCGAACACGCCCATCTGCCCGACCTTGAACTCGATCCAGGCCAGGTCCAGTTCTGGCAGCAGCTTGACCAGGTGCTGCTCGGACTCGCCCACCTCGCAGACCAGCAGGCCGTCCTGGCTCAGGTGCAGCGGCGCGTCGCGCAGGATCTTCAGCACCAGGTCCAGCCCGTCCGGGCCGGCGCGCAGGCCCAGCTCCGGCTCGTAGTCGTACTCGCGCGGCAGGGCGTCGGTCTCCGCGTCGGTGACATAGGGCGGATTGGTGACGATCAGCTCGTAGTGGCGACCGGCCAGGCCGGCGAACAGGTCGGACTTCACGAACTCCACGTTGGTCGCGTGCAGCCGCTCCTTGTTCTCCGCGGCCAGGGCCAGGGCGTCGTCGCTGATGTCCACGCCGTCGACCTGCCAGTCCGGGTTGTAGTGGGCCATGGCGATGGCGATGCAGCCCGAACCGGTGCACAGGTCCAGCGCGCGGCGCACCTCGCGCCCGCCCAGCCACGGCTCGAAGCCGCGCTCGATCAGTTCGGCGATCGGCGAGCGCGGCACCAGGGCGCGTGGGTCGGACTTGAAGCTCAGGCCGGCGAACCAGGCCTCGCCGGTCAGGTAGGCCGCCGGGATGCGTTCCTCGATGCGGCGGCGGAACAGCTCCAGGATCTTTGCCTTCTCGGCCGAGGTCAGGCGCGACTGGCCGTACACCGGGCTGAGGTCGTGCGGCAGGTGCAGCGCGTGCAGCACCAGCTGGGTGGCCTCGTCCATGGCGTTGTCGTAGCTGTGGCCGAAGGTCAGCCCGGCCTCGTTGAAGCGGCTGCCGCCATAGCGGATCAGGTCGATGATCGTGTGCAGCTCGCTGGCCACGTCGGCGTCGGTCATGGGGGTGTGCGCGCCTGCGGCGCCGGCTGGAAAGGGCCGGGAATTATAGGGCAACGGCCGCCTTTTCCCCCGCAACGGCTATCATGGCCGGCCCGACGCCACGCCCCACGGACGCTGACGCCATGTTCAACCGCACCTTCGGCTACATCCTCGCCGCCGCGCTCGCCGCCGGGCTGGGGCTGCTGGTCGCACGCCAGCTGCTCGACCGCCCCGCCGCGCCCGCCGGCCCTGCGCTGCAGGCGGTGACCCTGCTGCCGCAGCCGCGCGAGCTGCCGCCGTTCAACCTGCGCCAGTCCGACGGCACGCCGCTGCTGCCGGGCGAGCTGGCCGGGCACTGGACCCTGGTGTTCCTCGGCTTCACCTTCTGCCCGGACGTGTGCCCCACCACCCTGGCCGAGCTGGCCGCGGCGCAGAAGCAGTGGGAGGCGCTGCCGGAGGCGGTGCGCCCGCGCGTGCTGTTCGTGTCGGTGGACCCGGAGCGCGACACCCCGGCCAAGGCCGGCGAGTACGCCCACGCCTTCCACCCCGACACCCTGGCCGCCACCGCCGACGTGCCGGCGCTGGAGAAGTTCGCCACCTCGCTGGGCTTCGTGTTCATGAAGGTGCCTGGCAAGACCTACGACGAGAATCCGCAGGACTACAGCGTCGACCACTCGGCCAACATCGCCGTGCTCGACAGCCAGGGCCGGCTGGCCGGCCTGATCCGGCCGCCGCTCAAGCCGCAGGCGATCGCCGAGGACCTGGCGGTGCTGACCGCGAAGGAGCGTGGGCAGTGAGCCTCGGCACCTACCTGACCTGGGCCCTGCCGCACCGCCTGCTGTCCTCGCTAGCGCGGCAACTGGCCTACTCGGAGAACCCGGCGGTCAAGCAGCGCTTCATCGACGCGGTGGTGCGCCGCTTCGACGTGAACCTGGAGGAGGCCGCCGAGCCGGACCCGACCGCCTACCCCAGCTTCAATGCCTTCTTTACCCGCGCACTGAAACCGGGGGCACGCACGCCCGACCCCGACCCGCGCGCGATCCTGATGCCGGCCGACGGCCGCATCAGCCAGCTGGGCCGGATCGAGGACGACGGCCGCATCTTCCAGGCCAAGGGCCGCTCGTTCACCGCCGCCGAGCTGCTGGGCGACGCCGAGGCCGCGCGCGTGTTCGCCGGCGGCAGCTTCGCCACCGTGTACCTTTCACCGCGCGACTACCACCGCGTGCACATGCCCTGGACCGGCGTGCTGCGCGAGACCGTGCACGTGCCGGGCCGGCTGTTCAGCGTGGGCCCGGCCGCGGTGCGCACGGTGCCGCGGCTGTTCGCGCGCAACGAGCGGCTGGTGTGCCACTTCGACACCAGCTTCGGGCCGATGGCCTCGGTGATGGTCGGGGCAATGCTGGTCTCGGGCGTGGAAACGGTCTGGAGCGGGGTGGAGATCCCGGAGTACGGCGACGACATCACCCGCAAGGACTGGCGCGGCAAGGGCATCGTGCTGGAGCGCTTCGCCGAGATGGCGCGCTTCAACTACGGCTCGACCGTGATCGTGCTGCTGCCGCCGGGCGCCGCCACCCTGGCCCCGGGGCTGCAGGCCGAGTCGCCGGTGCGGCTGGGGCAGGCGCTGGCGCACCTGGCGCGCTGACCGGCGGCGGGGACTCCGGCATCTGGCGCCCCGGGTGCGCCTCGCTACCCGGGCCACGTGCGCGACCCGCACCGTTGATGCGCAACGGGCAGCGCTCTACTTCGAGCAGCCGACCAGCTGCAGCTTCTGCCCCTGGCGCAGGGCGTAGGCCGGGGCCTTGAGGCCGTTGGCCGCCGCCAGCTGCTTGATCTGGCAGCCGTGGCGCTGGGCGATGCGCCCCAGGGTGTCGCCACGGGCCACGGTATAGGTGCGCGCCTGCGCCGCCTTGGGCCGCGCCGGCTGCGGACTACCGGTGGCGATCGTGGTCGCCACGCCCGGCACCGGGGTCACGTCGCCCACCGCGACGCTGCCCAGCGGCGCCGCCCCCTCCAGCGCCGCATTCGGGTCCGCGGTCACCAGGGCATGGGCCAGTTCGGCGCGGGCCCCGCCCTCGCAATGGCGGCGGTAGAGCTGGGCCACCCGCGCGGTGGCCGCCAGCACGGTGCCGGCCGGGATCACGGTCTCGGCGTCGAAGCGCGGGTTGAGGTTGCGCAGGGTGCGCATGTAGCCGTCGCGGTTGCCGCTGTTGCCCAGGCACACGGTCAGCTCGTAGATGCTGGCCGGGCGCACCAGTTTCAGCGCCGCCGGGGTGGCCTCCACCTTCGGGAAGGTCACGCCGAACTGGCGCGGGTGCAGGAAGATCCAGGCCGCGGCGATCACCATCGGCACGTAGTCGCGGGTTTCAGGCGGGAACTGCTCGTAGGCCCGCAGGTTCCAGAAGCCGGAGCCGCCGCTGGCGCGGTGCACGCGCAACGCGCGGCCCTCGCCGCCGTTGTAGCCGGCCAGGGCCAGTTCGACGTCGTTGTTGAGCTCGCGCAGGCGCTCGTTGAGGTAGGCGGCGCTGGCCTCGGCCGCCGCGCGCGGGTCGTAGCGGGTGTCGAAGCCGGTGCCGTCCGGGCCCAGGCCGAAGCGGCGCGCGGTGGAAGGCATGAACTGCATCGGCCCGGCGGCGCCGGCGCGCGAGACCGAGTGCACGCGGCCGTTGGATTCCTTGGCCAGGATGCCGAACAGCAGCGCCTCCGGCAGGCCGCGCTTCTCGAACTCCGGCCACATCAGGTGGCGCATGACCTGGTAGTTCTCGTAGCTGGTCATCAGCTGCGGGCGCATGTCGGTCAGCCAGCGGCGGATGCCGGCCTGGATCGCCGGGTTGTAACGGACCATGCGGTCGAAGGCATGGCGGCTGTCGTCGCCCAGCAGGCGCGCGGCGCGTACCGCCTCGGGCACGTCGGCGGCCAGCGCCGGGTCGGCCTCCAGCAGCTCGTCGTCCTCGCCGGCCTCGTCCGGGCCGGCGCCGCTGTCGTCGATGCCCTCCTTGAGCAGGCGCTTGTAGCTGGCCAGCAGGTCCGACAGCGGGCAACCGCGCTGCTTCACGCAGGCGTCGATCACGTCCTCCATGTCCTCCAGCGCGGCATTGCCCTCCTCCGCGCCGCGCGGGTCGCCGTTGCCGGCCAGCACGGTGGCGGCGCGGAAGCGGGTCTCGGCCTGGGCCATGCGGGCCACCAGGGCCTCGGCGGCGGCCCGGTCGCGCGCGGAGACGCGCTGGGCCAAGGCGGATGGAACGATGCAGGCGAACAGCAACACGGCCAGCAACGGCCGCGACAACGATGGACGGGAGGACATCGGCAGCGGGTTCCAGAAGCGACAGGCAGGGTAGCCCCCGCCGCCGCGCAGGGGCAACCCGCGCCGACGCCGCTAGAATCCCGGCCATTCCACCGCGCGAGGCCCCAATGGACCCGATCCTGCTCGGCAAGGGCACCACCGACGACGTCCCGGTCACCCTGCTGCCGGCGCTCGCCAACCGCCACGGCCTGGTCGCCGGCGCCACCGGCACCGGCAAGACCGTGACCCTGATGACCCTGGCCGAAGGCTTCTCGCGCATCGGCGTGCCGGTGTTCGTGGCCGACGTGAAGGGCGACGTCGCCGGGCTCGCGGTAGCCGGCGAAGGCGGCGAGAAGCTGGCCGCACGCGCCGCGGCCATCGGCGTGAAGGACTACGCGCCGGAAGCCAGCCCGGTGGTGTTCTGGGACCTGTACGGCAAGCTCGGCCACCCGGTCCGCACCACCGTCAGCGAGATGGGCCCCACCCTGCTGGCGCGCATCCTCGAGCTCAACGACACCCAGGCCGGGGTGCTGGACATCGTGTTCAAGCTGGCCGACGACCGCGGCCTGCTGCTGCTGGACCTGGACGACCTGCGCGCGCTGCTCGGCCTGGTGGCCGAGGAGCGCAAGGCGGTCTCGGCCGAATACGGCCTGGTCAGCGCGCAGACGGTGGCTGCGATCCAGCGCGCCCTGCTGCGCCTGTCCCAGGACGGCGGCGAACAGTTCTTCGGCGAGCCGGCGCTGGAACTGGCCGACATCATGCGGGTCAACCATGACGGCCGCGGCGTGGTCGGCATCCTCGCCGCCGACCAGCTGATCCTCAAGCCGCGGCTGTACTCGACCTTCCTGCTGTGGCTGCTGGGCGAGCTGTTCGAGAGCCTGCCGGAGGTGGGCGACCTGGACAAGCCGAAGCTGGCCTTCATCTTCGACGAGGCCCACCTACTGTTCGACGACGCGCCGCCGGCGTTGCGCCAGCGCATCGAGCAGGTGGTGCGGCTGGTCCGCTCCAAGGGCGTGGGCGTGTACTTCTGCTCGCAGTTCCCGGACGACGTGCCGGACAACATCCTCGGCCAGCTCGGCAACCGCGTGCAGCACGCGCTGCGCGCGTACACCCCGCGCGACCAGAAGGCGGTCAGGACCGCGGCCCAGACCTTCGTGCCCAACCCGAAGCTGGACGTGGCCGCCACCCTGCCCCAGCTGGGCACCGGCGAAGCCCTGGTCAGCACGCTGCAGGCCGGCGGCATCCCCGCGCCGGTGCAGGTGACGAAGATCGCCCCGCCGCGCTGCCGCATGGGCGCCATCACCGCGGCCGAGCGCGCCCGGGTGCGCGCCGCCAGCCCGGTCGGTACCCGCTACGACACCCCGGTCAACCGCGAATCGGCGGCCGAGCTGCTGGCCGCGCGGGTCCAGGCCGGCAC
>NZ_ALIP01000156.1:0-86172 GCF_000283075.1 Pseudoxanthomonas sp. GW2 | reverse complement strand
GCCGAATACGGCTGCCACGGCTCGCGCACGTCGATCAGGTGGTGCGGCACGCCGGCGCGCTCGGCCGCGTCCGGCTTGGCCGCGCCGATGTCCAGGCCGCGATAGACCAGGGCCGAGTCGACGCTGACGATCTCCCCGTCCAGGCGCCGCGCCAGCTCGACCGCGAACGCGGTCTTGCCCGAGGCGGTCGGGCCCATCACCGCGATCGCCAGGGGCCGGGTGTCGGCAGGCATCGCCCGGGTCAGTCCTCGTCCGGCCAGCGGATCTCCGCCGGCGCCGGATCCTTGCGCGGGGCCGGCACCGCGGCCACCGCCTCCCACACCTTCAGCGCGTCGACCGTGGCGGCCACGTCGTGCACGCGCACGATGCGCGCGCCGCGCTGGGCCGCGACCAGGTGCGCGGCGACCGAGCCGGCCACGCGCTCGGCCGGGACCTGGCGCCCGGTCAGCGCGCCGATGGTGCGCTTGCGCGAGATGCCCGCCAGCACCGGCACGCCCAGGCTGGTGAAGCGTTCCAGCTGCGCCAGCAGGGCCAGGTTGTGGCCGTCGTCCTTGCCGAAGCCGAAGCCCGGGTCGACCACCAGGCGCGCGCGCGGGATGCCGGCCAGCTCGGCGGCGAAGATGCGGTCGGCCAGGTAGCGGTGGACCTCGGCGACCACGTCGTCGTAGTGCGGCGCTTCCTGCATCGAGCGCGGCTCGCCGCGCATGTGCATCAGCACCACCGGCACCCCGGCCGCGGCTGCCGCGTCCAGCGCGCCCTCGCGCTCCAGCGCGCAGATGTCGTTGATCATGCCGGCGCCGGCGGCCACCGCCGCGCGCATCACCTCCGGCTTGGAGGTGTCGATGCTGATCGGCACGCCGGTGCGCGCGGCCAGGCCCTCGATCACCGGGATCACCCGGCGCAGCTCCTCCTCGACGGAAACGCCTTCCGAACCGGGACGGGTGGACTCGCCACCCACGTCCAGCAGGTCGGCGCCCTCCTCGACCAGGCGCAGGCCGTGGGCGATGGCCGAGGCGGCATCGGCGTGCGCGCCGCCGTCGGAGAACGAGTCCGGGGTGACGTTGACGATGCCCATGACCCGGGTGCGGTCCAGGCGCAGGATGCGGCCGGCGCAGTCCAGCCGCGGCGATGTGTCGAACATGGCGATGTCCCCTGGTGCGGCGCGCCGCCTAGCGGTCGTCGCCGAAGATCGCGGCGTCGACCCGGGCGGCGCGGCGCCGCGCGTACAGGCCGAAGCCGAAGGCCAATGCCGCGACCACCAGGCTGGCGCCGACCAGCACCAGTGGCAGCCGGCCCAGCGCGTAGAACAGGGTGGTCACGGAGAGCACGGTCGAGGCCCCGGCGAAGGCGCCGGCGCCGACGTTGCGCCACGGGTTGCGGACGTAATAGCTCGGCCGGGGCTTTTCCGCCCCGGCCGGGTCGCGACGCGGCTCGGGCGGAATCCCGGCCATGCCTCAGGTCTGGGTCGCCGGGCCGCCGACCGGCGGCAGCGGACGCGGATCGCCGCCCTTGTCGCCGCCATCCTTGCCCGAGCGGCCCCAACCGGCCGGCGGCGGCGGCTCGCGGCCTTCCATGATCGCGTCGATCTGCGGGCCGTCGATGGTCTCGTACTGCAGCAGGGCCTGCGACATCGCGTGCAGCTTGTCGATGTTCTCGCTGAGGATCTTCCTGGTCCGCGCGTAGGCCTTGTCCAGGATCGAGCGCACGACCTCGTCGATCTTGCGCGCGGTCTCGTCGGACACGTTCTTGTGCTGGGTCACCGAGCGGCCGAGGAACACCTCGTCCTCCTCCTCGCCGTAGGCGATCGGGCCCATCTCGTCGCTCAGGCCCCACTTGGTGACCATGTTGCGCGCCATCTTGGTCGCGCGCTCGATGTCGTTGGAGGCGCCGGTGGTGACCTTGTCCTCGCCGAAGATCAGCTCCTCGGCCACGCGCCCGCCGTACAGCGAGCACAGCTGCGACTCGATCGCCACGCGGTTCATCGAGTAGCGGTCGCCCTCGGGCAGGTACATGGTCACGCCCAGGGCGCGGCCGCGCGGGATGATGGTGACCTTGTAGACCGGGTCGTGCTCGGGCACCAGGCGGCCGACGATGGCGTGGCCGGCCTCGTGGTACGCGGTCAGGCGCTTCTCTTCCTCGCTCATGGCCATCGAGCGGCGCTCGGCGCCCATCAGGATCTTGTCGCGCGCGCGGTCGAAGTGGTCCATGCGCACTTCCTTGGCGTTCTCGCGCGCGGCGAACAGGGCCGCCTCGTTGCACAGGTTGGCCAGGTCGGCGCCGGAGAAGCCCGGGGTGCCGCGCGCGATCACCAGCGGCTCGACGTCGTCGGCCAGCGGCAGCTTGCGCATGTGCACCTTGAGGATCTGCTCGCGGCCCTTCACGTCCGGCAGGCCGACCACCACCTGGCGGTCGAAGCGGCCCGGGCGCAGCAGCGCCGGGTCGAGCACGTCGGGGCGGTTGGTCGCGGCGATCACGATCACGCCCTCGCCGCCCTCGAAGCCGTCCATCTCCACCAGCAGCTGGTTGAGGGTCTGCTCGCGCTCGTCGTGGCCGCCGCCCAGGCCGGCGCCGCGGTGGCGGCCGACCGCGTCGATCTCGTCGATGAAGATGATGCAGGGGGCGTGCTTCTTGGCCTGCTCGAACATGTCGCGCACGCGGCTGGCGCCCACGCCCACGAACATCTCCACGAAGTCCGAGCCGGAGATCGAGAAGAACGGCACCCGCGCCTCGCCGGCGATGGCCTTGGCCAGCAGGGTCTTGCCGGTGCCCGGCGGGCCGACCATCAGCACGCCGCGCGGGATCTTGCCGCCCAGGCGCTGGAACTTGGACGGGTCGCGCAGGAACTCGACCAGCTCGGCGACCTCCTCCTTGGCCTCGTCGCAGCCGGCCACGTCGGCGAAGGTGACCTTGACCTGGTCCTCGCCCTGCAGCTTGGCGCGCGACTTGCCGAAGGACATGGCGCCCTTGGCGCCGCCTCCGCCGCCCTGCATCTGCCGCATCATGAAGATCCAGAAGCCGATCAGCAGCAGCACCGGCAGGAAGTTCAGCACGATGCCCCAGAAGCCCGGTCCGGTGGACGGCTTCTCGCGCACGATGTCCACGTTCTTGCTGACCAGCTGGTCGATCAGCTTGCCGTCCATCGGCCCGACCACCTGGCCCTCGGTGCCGTCGGTGCGGCGGTAGCGGATGGCGTTGGCGGTGAAGGTGCTCTCGTCGGTGAACACCACCGAGCGGATGCGGCCGGCGTCCACGTCCTGCAGGAAGCGGGTGTAGCTGGGGGTCTCGCCCGCGGCCACGGTGCCGCCGCCGCGCGGCGAAAGGCTCTGGAAGACCACCATCAGCACGACGGCGACGACCACCCAAAGCAGCAGATTCTTGGTCAAGTCGTTCATCCTCATCGGCTCCGGTGTCCCGTTCTTTCCTGCATGTCCTGAAAAATTGCCGCCGGCGTCCGGGCCAGCTTACTTCATCTGTGCCAGCTTGCCCTGGCCGAGGGCATAGACTTCCGGCGAACGCTTGCGCGAGGCCGCCGGCTTGCGGATCGCCACCTTGGCGTAGCGGCGCCGCAGCTGGCGCACGTACTCGTCGAACCCGACTCCCTGGAACAGCTTGATCAGGAAGGCGCCGCCGGGGCGCAGGTGGTTGTCGGCGAAGTCCAGCGCCAGCTCGGCCAAGTACATGGCCCGCGGCTGGTCGACCGCGTCCACGCCACTCATATTGGGGGCCATGTCCGAAAGGACAAGATCCACGGGCTGGCCGTCCAGCAGCGTCTCCAGCTGGGATAAGACGGCATCCTCCCTGAAATCCCCATGAAGGAACTCGACCCCGGCCAGGGGCGGCATCTCCAGGATGTCCAGGGCCACGACCCGGCCGCTGTCGCCCAGGGCCTGGCGCACGTACTGCGACCAGCCGCCCGGGGCGGCGCCGAGGTCGACCACGACCATGCCCGGCCGCAGCAGGCGGTCGCGCTCCAGCAGCTCCTCGAGCTTGTAGGCGGCGCGCGAACGCAGGCCCTCGGCCTGGGCCTTCTTCACGTAGGGATCGGAGAAGTGCTCGCGGAGCCAGCGGTGGCTGCTCTTGCTGCGGGAGCTGCGTGACATGCGATGGGAAGCCGGGCGCGCTGCCCGCGGCGTGACGGGTCGCCATGATACCCTGATCCGCCCGCAAGCCCCTCCGCATCCGCATGTCCGTTGCCCTTACCCCTGCCCAGACCCGTTTCCTCCGTGGCCAGGCCCACAGCCTGAAGGCCCTGATGCAGGTGGGCGGCAAGGGCATCACCCCGGCCCTGGTGGTCGAGCTGGACCAGGTCCTGGAGCGGCACGAGCTGGTCAAGGTGAAGGTCGGCGCCGAGGACCGCGAGGCCCGCGACGCGATGATCGCCGAGCTGGCCGGCCAGACCGGGGCCGCCCTGGTGCAGCGCATCGGGCATACCGTCACGCTGTACCGCCCGTCGAAGGAAGCGCCCGCGATCGTGCTGCCGCGCGCGTAAGCGGCGCCAGGAGCCGTCCATGCAGCTGAGCCACGAACGCCCGGATTACGGGTTCGTCCTGCGCGGGGCCGACGCCACCAGCGCCCGCGTGAACGACCAGGTGCTGACCCGCAGCTTCGCCATCGCCCCGGACCGCCTGCTGGAGGACTGGGACGCCCCGGCCTCGGCCGCCGCCCTGGAGCCGGCCCACCTCGCGCCCCTGCTGGCCCTGGAGCCGGAACTGGTGGTGCTGGGCACGGGCGCACGCCAGGTCTTTCCCCCGGCCGCGGCACTGGCCGCCTGCCTGACCCGCGGCATCGGCATCGAGGCCATGGACAACGCCGCCGCCGCCCGCACCTACAACGTGCTGGCCGGCGAGGGCCGCCGCGTGGTGGTGGCCATGCTGCTGGGCTGAACCGGGCGCACGCGGCTGGCGGGCACGAACGGCCCGCGACGGATCACACGAGGCTGGATCCGGGACGCAGTGCGCCTGGCTTTCAGCCCACCCAAGCCTCGTCCTACGCCCCCCTGAAGCCACTGGGTCCCGGCTTTCGCCGGGACGACGGAGCCTGCCGGGCCGGGGATCCGCCCCCTGCGTGCCAGCTGCGCGTGTTACTTCTTCGGCAGGTAGAGAAGCGGATCCACGGGTTTTCCGTTGTAGCGGGTCCGGGGCGCGCGCTTGCGATCCGCCAGGATCGCGCGCGGACCGGACGCCCGGCGCATGCAGGCGCCGGGCTGGGGATCCGCCCCTGCGTGCCAGCTGCGCCGGTTACCTCTTCGGCAGGTACAGCTGCGGATCGACCGGCTTGCCGTTGTAGCGGATCTCGAAATGCAGCTTGTCCCGGTCGGTGCCGGTACGGCCCATTTCCGCGATCTGCTGCCCGGCCTTCACCGCCTGGCCTTCGGCCACCAGGCGCTTGCGGTTGTGGCCGTAGGCCGACAGCCACTGCTCGTTGTGCTTGACGATGATCAGCTCGCCATAGCCGACCAGGCCGGCGCCGGAATACACCACCACGCCGTCGGCGGCGGCATTGACCGCCTGGCCGCTGCTGCCGGCGATGTCGATGCCCTGGCGGGTGGCATTGCCCTCGACGAAGGTGGCGATGACCACGCCCTGCGCCGGCCACTGCCAGCGGATGCCACTGGCCACCGGGGCCGCGGCCGGCCGCGGCGCGCCGGAGGTGCCGGTGGAGGCGGCCGGGGCCTGGGCCTGCGTCCGCGTCCCGCCGCTGCTGGCGGTGGTGCCGGAGGCGGCAGGCTTGCTGCTGCCGCTGCCGGCGCCCAGGGCCAGGCGCTGGCCCGGGTAGATGGTGTACGGCGGGGCCAGGTTGTTCCAGCGCGCCATGTCCGCCACCGTGGTGTTGTGGCGGCGGGCGATGGAATAAAGCGTGTCCCCGCGCTGGACCACCACGGACTTGCCGGGCTGGCCCTTCGAGGAGGCCGCGGCCTGCCCGGCGCTCGTGCCTCCGGACTGGGGCGTGCGCACCACGGTGCTCTTGGCGCAGGCGGCCAGCATGGCCAGCAGCACCAGCGCGGCCAGCAGGCGCGCGAACGGGGTCAGACCCTCGGGTTTCATGCGAACTTCGCCCTCCACACAAGCACGGCCACCGCGGCGGCGACCAGCGCGGTCGCGACCCACCCCAGCGGCTCGATCCAGCGCCGCAGCGCCTCGGCCGCGCGCGCGCCGCCGAAGCGGATCGCCGCCGCCAGCAGGTACACGCGCTTGCCGCGCCCGACCAGCATGCTCAGGAAATACGGCAGCAACGGCACCCCGACGATACCCGAGGCCCACGTGAAGACCTTCATCGGGATCGGCATGAACCCGCCCAGCACCAGGAACCAGAACACCGCCCAGGGCGACTCCACCATCTTCGCCTGGATCGTGGCGATGCCCTCCTCGATCTTCGAGAGCATGCCCATCCATTCCAGCAGCGGCTTGACCGCCTCGAAGGCGAAGTGGCCCAGGGCGTAGCCGACCATGGCGCCGGCCATCGAGCCGGCCAGGCTCAGGCTGGCGAACCGCCAGCCCCGCTTCGGCTGGGCCACGCACATCGGCGCCAGCATCACCTCCGGCATCACCGGGAAGAAGATGGCCTCGATGAAGCTGAGGACGGTCAGGTAGGTCGGGGCGCGGGGATGGGCGGCCCAGCTCAGGGCGCGGTCGTAGAGGGGGCCGAATACCTGCATGCGCTCAGTCCAGGGTTCCTGCCAGCAGCGGCACGAACACCACCGGCGCCAGCGTCTGTTCTTCGATCGATCCATCCGGCCGCTTGGCCAGCCGCAGCAGCGACTGCGCCGAGGCGCCACCCACCGGCGCCACCAGGACGCCGCCTACCGCCAGCTGCTCCAGCAGCGCCTGGACCAGGGCCGGGGCGGCAGCGGTGACCAGGATCGCATCGTACGGGCCGTGCTCGGCCCAGCCCACCCGGCCGTCATCGTGCTTGCTGCGCACGTTCAGGCCCAGGGCGCGGAAGCGCCGGCGCGCCTGCCGCAGCAGTTCGCCGATGCGCTCGACCGTGTACACCTCCAGCCCCAGCGCGGCCAGGATCGCCGCCTGGTAGCCGGAACCGGTACCGATCTCCAGCACCCTCTTCGGCTGCGCCGCCAGGATCGCCTCGGTCATGCGCGCCACCACCCAGGGCTGGGAGATGGTCTGGCCGTGGCCGATCGGCAGCGCGGTGTCCTCGTAGGCGCGGCTGGCCAGGGCCTCGTCCACGAACAGGTGGCGCGGCACCACGCGCACCGCGTTGAGCACGTTCTCGTCGGTGATGCCGCCGTTGGCGCCGCCCTCGCGCAGGCGCTGGACCAGGCGGTCGCGCACGCGCTGGGAGGTCATGCCGACCCCGACGGCCTCCGGCTGCAGGCGCAGGCGCGGGGTCACGCCGAGGCCTCCGGGTCGTTGCCTGCCAGCGCCGCGGTCAGGCCGCCGACCCAGCCGGCGACCTTCTCCAGCGCCTGGTAGCGGGTCAGGTCGACGTGGATCGGGGTGATCGAGATGTGCCCGGTGCGCACGGCGTGGAAGTCGGTGCCAGGGCCGGCGTCCTGTTCCGGGCCGGCCGGGCCGATCCAGTACACGGTGCGGCCGCGCGGATCGGGCTGGGCCACGCAGGCCTCGGCGCGGTGGCGGTTGCCCAGGCGGGTGACCTCGAAGCCGCGCAGCGCGTCCCAGGCCAGGTCCGGCACGTTGACGTTGAGGATAGTGTCGGCTGGCAGCGGGTCGGCCTTCAGCCGCGCCACGATCTCCACCGCCGCGCGCGCCGCGGTCTCGTAGTGCTTCGCCTCGTGGTTGCGCGTGTCCAGCGACACCGCCACCGCCGGCAGGCCGAGGAAGCGGCCTTCCATCGCCGCCGACACGGTGCCGGAATAGATGACGTCGTCGCCCAGGTTGGCGGTGTTGTTGATCCCGGAGACCACGATGTCCGGCTCGAACTCGAACATGCCGGTCAGGGCCAGGTGCACGCAGTCGGTCGGCGTACCGGCCACCGAGCAGGTGTAGTGGTCCAGCCGCTTGACCCGGATCGGCAGGTCCAGGGTGAGCGAATTGCTCGCGCCGGACCGGTCGCGGTCGGGCGCCACCACATAGACCTCGTGCCCCGCGTCGCGCAGCCCCTGGGCCAGGGCGTGGATGCCGGGGGCATCGACGCCATCGTCGTTGCTAACCAGTACGCGCATGGGCTTCCTCGAAAACGACCCGATGATACCGGAAGCGTCGCGCCCGTCGCCCGGCAGCGGTTCGCAGTGCGGCTGCGCTACCCTTCGCCAATGCACGAGGATGAAGACGATGCCGCCCTGTTCCGCGCCGCGGTCGGCAAGGTGGACCCGCTGCGGACCGACGCCGCGCCGCCGCCGGAACGGCCGCGGCCGCGTCCGGCCGTGCGCCGCGAGGACGACGGCGGCGACGCGCGCGGCATGGCCGGACTGCTCGCCGGGTCGCCGGATGCGGTGCTGTTGCGCGGCGATGCCAGCGCGTTCCGCCGCGAGCGGGTCAACGCGCGCGACTGGCAACGCCTGCGCCGCGGCCAGTTCGCCGCCCAGGACGAACTGGACCTGCACGGCGCCAGCGCGCTGGAGGCGGAGATGCTGGTGGCGCGCTTCCTGGCCGAATCGCTGGACGCCGGCTTCGGCTGCGTGCGCATCGTCCACGGCAAGGGCGGCGCCGGCGGCGTGCCGGTGCTGAAGAACCTGGTCGACCGCCTGCTGCGCCAGCGCGGCGAGGTGCTGGCCTTCCATTCCGCGCCGCCGGCCCAGGGCGGCACCGGCGCGCTGCTGGTGCTGCTGTCGCGGCGCTGAGCCCGGGTGGAGCCGGGGCACTTGCCGGGGACGCTAGAATGCGCGCCATGGACCATCCCGAATTCACCGCCGCCGCCCTGGCCGAGCGCTTCTCGCTGCAGCTGCAGGGCGACGGCGCCACGCCCGTGCGCGGCGTCGCCACCCTCGCCAGCGCCGGCCCCGGCCAGCTGGCCTTCCTCGCCAACCCGCGCTACCGCGGCCAGCTCGCCACCACCGCCGCCGCGGTGGTGGTGGTGCGCGCCGAGGACGCCGGGGACGTGCGCGGCACCGCGCTGATCGCGCGCGACCCGTACGTGGCCTTCGCCCGCATCTCCGCCCTGTTCGAACGGGTGCCGGCGCGCGCGCCCGGCATCCATCCCAGCGCGGTGGTCGATCCGACCGCCGAGGTCTCGCCGGACGCGCATATCGGCCCGTTCGTCTCCATCGGCGCCCGGTCGAAGGTCGCCGCCGGCTGCGTGGTCGGCCCCGGCTGCGTGATCGGCGACGACTGCGAACTGGGCGAAGGCTGCGAGCTGCAGGCCCGGGTCACGCTGTACACCCGCGTGCGCCTGGGCAAGCGCGTGCGCATCCTCCCCGGCGCGGTGCTGGGCGCGGCCGGCTTCGGCCTGGCCATGGACGCCGGCCACTGGGTCAACGTGCCGCAGCTGGGCGGCGTGGTGGTCGGCGACGACTGCGAGATCGGCGCCAACAGCTGCATCGACCGCGGCGCGCTGGACGACACCGTCCTCGAGGAGGACGTGCGCATCGACAACCTGGTCCAGATCGGCCACAACGTGCGCATCGGCGCGCACACCGCCATGGCCGGCTGCTCGGCCGCGGCCGGCAGCGCGAAGATCGGCCGCTATTGCCTGGTCGGCGGCGGCGCCGGCATCCTCGGCCACCTCGAGGTGGCCGACAAGGTGCTGGTCACGGCCATGTCGCTGGTCACCCATTCCATTCGCGAGCCGGGCGAGTACTCCTCCGGCACCCCGCTAACCGACAACCGCACCTGGCGGAAGAACGCCGCCCGGTTCAAGCAACTGGACGCGCTGGCGCGCCGCGTCATCGCCTCCTCCCAGGGAAGCCCCGAATGAACGAAACCGTGCAGTTGCCCATCGACGTCACCACCATCCGGACGCTGATTCCGCACCGCTATCCGTTCCTCCTGGTCGACCGGGTCGACGAGCTGGACATCGAGGGCAAGCGCATCGTCTGCCGCAAGAACGTCTCGATCAACGAGCCCTACTTCCAGGGCCACTTCCCGGGCCAGCCGATCATGCCCGGCGTGCTGATCATCGAGGCCCTGGCCCAGGCCGGCGGCGTGCTGACCCAGCTGTCCATGGGCCGCGACGCGCAGTCCAAGCTGTTCTACATGGTCAAGGTCGAGAACGCCCGCTTCAGCAAGCAGGTGGTGCCCGGCGACGTGCTGGAGCTGCACGTGTGCGTCAAGCGCGTGATCCGCAACATGGCCGTGTACTACGGCGAAGCCAAGGTCGACGGCGAGGTAGTCGCATGCGCCGAGGTGCTGTGCGCCGGCACCCGCGAGTGACCAGGGAACTTCCATGAACGACAAGGCCCGGATCCATCCCACCGCCGTGATCGATCCCTCCGCCCGCCTGGGCGAGGGCGTCAGCGTCGGCGCCTACACCGTGATCGGCCCGGAGGTCGAAATCGGCGACGGCTGCCAGATCGGCCCGCACTGCAGCTTCACCGGGCCCACCCGGATCGGCCGCGAGAACCGCTTCATCGGCCATTGCGCGATCGGCGGCGAACCGCAGGACAAGAAGTTCGCCGGCGAGCGCACCGAGCTGGTGATCGGCGACCGCAACGTGTTCCGCGAGTTCGTCACCGTCAACCGCGGCACCGGCGGCGGCGGCGGCGTCACCCGCATCGGCAACGACAACTGGCTGCTGGCCTACAGCCACGTCGCCCACGACTGCATCGTCGGCAACAACTGCGTGTTCTCCAACAACACCACCCTGGCCGGCCACGTCACCGTGGGCGACTGGGTGATCATCAGCGGCTTCGCCGGTGCCCACCAGTTCTGCCGCATCGGCGACCACGCCTTCCTCGGCATGGGCGCGCTGGTCAACGGCGACGTGCCGCCGTTCACCATGGTCGGCGGCAACTCGCTGGGGCGCCCGCGCGGCATCAACAGCGAGGGCCTCAAGCGCCGTGGCTTCGCGCCCGAGCGCATCGCCGCGATCAAGCGCGCCTACCGCACCCTGTACGTGGCCGGGCTGCCGCTGGCCGAGGCCCGCGAGCAGCTCGGCGTGCAGGCCCAGGCCAGCGACGACGTGCGCCAGCTGCTTGAGTTCATCGACGGCGGCGAGCGTCCCCTGCTGCGCTGATGGCCATGCCCGCGCCCGCCCCCGCAGTCCGCACCCGCGGCGGCCTGGCCCCGCGGATCCTGCTGGTCGCCGGCGAAGCCTCCGGCGACGGCCTCGGCGCCGGCCTGGTCGAGGCCCTGCGCCGGCGCTACCCGGACGCCAGGTTCGCCGGGATCGGCGGCGACGCCATGCGCCGCGCCGGCGTGGAGACCTGGTACGACGCCAGCGAGCTGGCGGTGATGGGCCTGGCCGAGGTGCTGCGCCACCTGCCGCGGCTGCTGAAGCTGCGTGGCGAGCTGCGCAGCCGCGGCCTGGCCTGGGGCCCGGACGTGGTCGTGGGCATCGACGCCCCGGACTTCAACCTCGGCCTGGAGCGCTGGTTCCGCCAGCGCGGCGTACCGGCCGTGCACTACGTCAGCCCCTCGGTCTGGGCCTGGCGCGAGAAGCGCGCCGGGAAGATCGGCGCCAGCGCCGACCGCGTGCTGTGCCTGTTCCCGATGGAGCCGGCGATCTACGCCCGCCATGGCGTGGACGCGCGCTTCGTCGGCCACCCGATGGCCGACGCCATGCCGCTGCACCCGGACCGTGCCGGCGCCCGCGCGCGCCTGGGCCTGCCAGTGGACGCGCCGGTACTGGCGGTGCTGCCGGGCAGCCGCCTCGGGGAGATCGGCCGCCTGGGCGACACCTTCCTGCGCGCGGCCTGGCAGGTCAGCGAGGTGCTCAAGCCGCTGCACGTGGCGATCCCGGCCGCCAACGCCGCCGGCCGCGAACTGCTCCAGCAGCAGCTGCGGCGCTCGCCGCTGCGCTCCAGCCACACCCACCTGTTCGACGGCCGCGCGCGCGACGTGCTCGCCGCCGCCGACGTGGTCCTGCTGGCCTCCGGCACCGCCACCCTGGAGGCCATGCTGTCCAAGCGGCCAATGGTGGTCGGCTATCGCGTCTCGCCGCTGACCTACCGCATCGTCAAGGCGCTGGGCCTGCTCAAGGTCGAGCGCTACGCCCTGCCCAACGTGCTGGCGGGCAAGGACCTGGCCCCGGAACTGATGCAGGACGACTGCACCCCCGACGCGCTGGCGGCGGCGGTGCTGCACTGGTTCAACCAGCCGGACGCGATCCAGGCGCTGCTGCCGGAGTACGAACGCCTGCACCGGGAATTGCGCCGCGATGCCTCGGCCTCGGCGGCCGACGCCATCGCCGAGCTGCTCGGCGGCCACGGGGGCGCGGCATGAGCCGGCGCGCCCTGCGCGTGGCCCGCAGCTTCATGCCCGAGGGGGCCGACGGCGGGCTGTTCCCGATCGACCGCAGGCAGCTGCGCGTGGCCGGCGTGGACGAGGCCGGGCGCGGCCCGCTGGCCGGCCCGGTGGCGGTGGCCGCGGTGGTGCTGGATCCGCGCCGGCGCATCCGCGGCCTGGACGATTCCAAGAAGCTCAGCCACGCCCAGCGCGAGGACCTGTACCCGCGCATCGTCGAGCGCGCCCTGGCCTGGCACGTGGAGCTGGTCCCGGTCGAGGAGATCGACCGCCTGAACATCCTGCAGGCGACCCTGGAGGGCATGCGCCGCTGCGTGCTGGCGCTGGGCGAACACGCCCAGCTGGCGCGGATCGACGGCAACATGCTGCCGCGCTCGCTGCCGTGCATGGCCGAGGCGATCGTCGGCGGCGACGCCCTGGAGCCGGCGATCATGGCCGCCTCGATCCTGGCCAAGGTCAGCCGCGACCGGCTGATGTGCCAGCTGCACGAGGAATTCCCGGTCTACGGCTTCCACGAGCACAAGGGCTACGCCACCCCCGCGCACCTGGCGGCGCTGGCCAGCCACGGCCCCTGCGTACACCACCGCCGCAGCTTCGCACCGGTGCGGCAGGCGGCCGGCGAACAGGTCCCGGCCCCGGCCGAGGCCGTCCACCCCGGCGACCTGGCGCTGGCCTGACCCCTGCGGCCCGGCCGGCGCGGCAAACGAAACGGCCCGCGTGAGCGGGCCGTTTGCATGTGGCGCTTAGTGGTGGTGGCCGCCGTCGCCGTGCACGTGCCCGTGCTCGACCTCCTCGGCGCTGGCCTCGCGCACCTCGACGATCTCCACGTCGAAGTGCAGGTCCTTGCCCGCCATCGGGTGGTTGAGGTCCACGTCCACCACGCTGTGGCCGACCTTGTGCACGGTCACCGCGCGCGGGCCGAAGTTGGTCTGCAGCACCACCTGCATGCCCGGGGCCAGCCTGGTATTGCCGAAGTGCTTCTTCGGGATGCGCTGGGTCAGGCCCTCGCGGCGCTCGCCGTAGGCCTCGGCCGCCGGGACGTCGACGCTGAAGCTGTCGCCGGCCTGCTTGTCCATCATCGCCTGCTCCAGGCCGGGGATGATGTTGCCGTGCCCGATGAGGATCGCGATCGGCTCACGCTCCTTCGAGCTCTCCAGCGGCTCCAGGCCGACCTCGGAGACGGTGTAGTGGAAACGGACGACGCGGTCTTTTTCGATCTTCATGCGGAACTCGGGAATGGCTGCCGGCGGCAGCAGGGGTGGGCGGCTTGCCGGCCGCGGGAACCGCGGCCATGATGGCCGCCGTGAGGAAAGCCCCGCATTATCCCGTCCCCATCCCCTCGTTGCCAGCCGTGGCATGGGGTGCCCTGGCGGCGGTGGTGCTGCTTGCCGCCGGCTGCGGCGGCGGCAAGACCACCCGCCCTTCCGCCCAGGCCCCGGTGCAGACCCGCCACTGGCCGCAGGTCGCCCCGGCCAACCCGGCGGCGGCCAATGCCGTGGTCCTGCGCGCCCTGAGCCTGGTCGGCACCCCGTACCGCTACGGTGGCAACACCCCGGAGAGCGGTTTCGACTGCAGCGGGCTGGTCAACTACGTCTACCGCGACATGCTGGACCTGCGCCTGCCGCGCACCTCGCGCGAACTGGCCGAGGTCCAGGGCCCGCGGATCGCCCCGGAAAAGCTGGCCGCCGGCGACCTGGTGTTCTTCGGCAGCGGGCGCCAGGTCAACCACGTGGGCATCTACGTCGGCGAAGGCCGCTTCGTCCACGCCCCCACCAGCGGCGGCACCGTCCGCCTGGACCACCTGGACGGCTACTACTGGCGCGACCACTACAGCGGTGCGCGGCGGGTGTTGCGTTGAAACGTGACGCCTATTGGAACGATTCACGGGATTTTAACTTTTTGTGAACATCAACCCGGCGTGAAGCCGGCATCATCCCCCGGTCCTTTTTTCGTAACGACCGCGTGACGACCGAAGCCCGCGCCCTGCGCACTCCTGCCGCCACCCAGGCCCGCTCCCGCGCGCGCCTGCTGTTCCTGCTGTGCACCGTCCTGCCGGTCGCGCCGGCCATGGCCGCGCCCGAGCCGGCGCCGGTGGAGCCGGAGCCGCTGGCCCCGGCCACGATCCTGGAAGTGCCCGCCCCCGTGCCCCAGGCCGTACCGGCCACGGCGGCGGTGCCTGCCGTGGCGGCCGCGCCGCAGGCCGGCGGCCTGCGCGGCAAGGCCGACGCCGCGGCCAGCGCCACCCTGGCGGTGCTGCTGCCCCACCTGTCGCGCAACGACGGCATGCTGCTGGACCGTTCGGCGAATTTCGCCGGCGACGTCAACCGCCTGCTCAACCAGGAGGGCGAACAGGCCGGCGGCAAGCTGGAGCAGGTGGTCAAGGCGGCCATGGGCCTGCTGGGGACCCCGTACCGCTGGGGCGGCTCCGGCCCGGACGGCTTCGACTGCAGCGGCCTGGTCAGCTACGTGTTCCGCAACGCCCTGGGCATCGAACTGCCGCGCGCCTCGCGCGACATGGCGACCCGCTCCGACGGCAAGCTGATCCGCAGCCGCGACGAACTGAACCCCGGCGACCTGGTGTTCTTCGGCGCCCGCGGCCGCATCAACCACGTCGGCATCTACGTCGGCAGCGGCCAGTTCCTGCATGCGCCCAGCCGCGGCAAGGACGTGCGCGTGGACAGCCTGGCCTCCGGCTACTGGGGCAGCCGCTTCGTGCAGGCGCGCCGGGTCGAGATCTGACCCATCCCGCACCGTCGTTCCAGCGAAGGCCGCCGCAAGGCGGCCTTCGCCGTTTCCGGACCCCTTCCGCCCTGGCGCGCGCCAAGTACCGCCCGGCACCAATCCCCGGCCTGCGCCGGTAGCGCCGCCAGGCCCGGGGCGCTAGTCGCGCACCTCGGTGGGCTCGATCCCGACGTTGCTGGAAGCCCGTTCGTACACCTGGCGGTCCAGCAGCCCGGTTTCCTTGGCCACCAGCACCGGCACCAGCATCTGCCCGGTGACGTTGGTCATCGTCCGCATCATGTCCAGCACCCGGTCGATCGCCACAAGCAGGGCGATGCCCTCCAGCGGCAGCCCGGCGGCGCTGAGCACCAGGGTCACCATCACGATCGCCGTGCCCGGCACCCCGGCGGTGCCGAAGCTGCCCAGCACCGAGGCCAGCAGGATCACGAAGTACTGGTTGGCGCTCAGGTCCAGGCCGAAGTACTGGGCCACGAACACGCTGGTCAGGGCCGGGTAGATCGCGCCGCAGCCGTCCATCTTGATGCTCGCGCCCAGCGGCACGGCGAAGGCGGCGTAGTCCTTGTCCACGCCCAGGTTGTGGGTGGCGCAGCGCATCGCCACCGGCATCGAGGCGAAGCTGGAGGAACTGACGAAGGCCACCTGCATGCCCGCGGCCGCGCCGCGGAAGAACTTCAGCGGATTGAGTCCATGCGCCAGCAGCAGGCCGCCGTAGCCCAGCACGATGTGCAGGGCGCAGGCCAGGTACAGGGCGAACACGAAGGTGCCCAGCGGCAGCAGCTTCTCGAACCCGTAGCTGCCGACCAGTCCGGCGATCAGGCCGAAGGTACCCAGCGGGGTCATCTCCAGCACGAAGCGGGTGACCTGGACCATGGCGCCGCTGGCCTCGCCCACCAGCGCGCGCAGGCGCGCGGTCTTCTCGCCCAGCTTGACCAGGGCGAAGCCCAGCAGGCCGGCGAAGAAGATCACCTGCAGGATCTTGCCCTCGGCCAGGGCCTTGAACGGGTTGGTCGGGACCACGTCCAGCAGCACCTGCACCGGGGTCGGCACCTCGCGCGGGGTGTAGTCGGCCGGCATCTCCAGCCCGCTGAGCCCGGTGCCGGGCTTGAGCACCAGGCCCACCGCCAGGCCCACGCACACCGCCAGCGCCGCGGTGGCGGCGAACCAGGCGAAGGTGCGCCCCCCCAGCGCCGCCACCGACTTCTGGCCGTGCAGCGAGGCCACCGCGTTGACCACCGCGAACAGCACCAGCGGCACCGCGATCATGCGGATCAGGTTGACGTAGACCGTGCCCAGCGGGCCCAGCCAGGTCTGCGCCGCCGGGCCCAGCAGCCAGCCGGCCAGGGCGCCGAGCACGAAGCCGCCAAGCACGCGCTGCCAGAAGGGAATGGCCAGCCAGGCCTTGACCAGGTTCATCTGCAATCCGGGATGCTGCAATGGCGGAACGATACCCGGATGCAACCGGGCTGGCGATGCTGCCACTGGAACGCCGATATGTCATAGGCACGACATTGGCAACGTCCGATAATGCGCGCCCCACCCACCACGCACGCACCGTGGCCGTGGCCGCGCGCCAGCGCGGACCTGGCGCGGCCGCCTGCGCCGATTCCGGACCCACAATGCCCCGTCATACCCGCGCCCTGCCCCTGGCCCTGCTCTCCGCCCTGCTGCCCGCCGCCTGCGCCAGCACCCCGCCCACGGCTCCTGCGCCGGCCAGCGCACCGCGGGTGCAGGTTCCGGCCATCGCCCATCCCGATGGCGAGACCCCGCAGTGGTGGTACCGCAACGGCGCCGCGGCCGCCGCGGCCAATGGCGCCATGTCGGGCAAGGCGAAGAACGTCATCCTGTTCCTCGGCGACGGCATGAGCCTGACCACGGTGGCCGCCGCGCGCATCCTCGAGGGCCAGCGCAAGGGCGGCCCGGGCGAGGAGAACCTGCTGAGCTGGGAGCGTTTCCCGCACACCGCCTTCAGCAAGACCTACAACGTCGACGCGCAGACGCCGGACTCGGCCGGCACCATGACCGCCATCACCACCGGCGTGAAGACCCACATGGGCGCGATCGGCGTGTCCGCCGGCAAGCGCAACGACTGCGCCGACAGCCTCGGCAAGCAGCGCCTGACCTGGCTGCACCTGGCCGACGCCGCGGGCATGGCCACCGGCATCGTCAGCACCGCGCGCCTGACCCACGCCACCCCGGCCGCGACCTGGGCGCACGCGCCCGACCGCAACTGGGAAAACGACGCGGCCATGCCGGCCGAGGCCCATGCCCAGGGCTGCATCGACATCGCCCGGCAGATGGTCTCCACCCCGTACGGCCCCGGCCCGAAGGTGATGCTCGGCGGCGGCCGCGGCCAGTTCCTGCCGGCCGGCACGCCCGACCCCGAATATCCGGACAAGACCGGCCTGCGCCGCGACGGCCGCGACCTGGTCGCCGAATGGAAGGCCGCCCACCCCGGCGGCGTGTACGTGTGGAACCGGCAGCAGCTGCAGGCCGCGGCCGACGCCCCGGCGGTGCTGGGCCTGTTCGAGCACGACCACATGCAGTTCGAGCACGAGAAGGACCGCGCCGCCGAGCCCACCCTGGCCGAGCTGACCGCCGAGGCGATCCGGCGCCTGTCGCGCGAGCCGGGCGGCTTCGTGCTGATGGTCGAGGGCGCGCGCATCGACCACGCCAACCACAACGGCAACGCCTTCCGCGCCCTGGACGAGACCGTGGCCCTGTCCGAGGCCGTGCGCGTGGCTGCGGAAATGACCTCGCCCGAGGACACCCTGATCCTGGTCACCGCCGACCATTCGCACTCGCTGAACTTCGTCGGCTACCCGGCCCGCGGCAACCCGATCCTCGACAAGGTCCGCGACGCGCCCGGCGAGGACGGCAAGCCCGGCGCCTACGCCCTGGACAACACCGGCCTGCCCTACACCACCCTCAGCTATGCCAACGGCCCCGGCCACACCGGCGCCAGCAACCGCCAGCCGGCCGGTCCGAAGACCTATCCGCACACCCCCTCGTCCTCGCAGCCGGCGCAGGGCCGCCCCGACCTGACCCAGGTCGACACCACCCATCCGGACTACATGCAGGAGGCGCTGGTGCCGCTGAAGTCCGAATCGCACGGCGGCGAAGACGTGGGCATCTGGGCACGCGGCCCGGGCAGCGAGGCGGTGCGCGGCACCCTCGAGCAGAACACGATCTTCCACCTGATCGTGCAGGCCACCCCGAAGCTGCGCGAGCGCCTGTGCGCCGCCGGCACCTGCGACGCCAACGGCGTGCCGGTGGAACTGCCGCAGCCGGAGCAGTTCCGCCGCAAGGACTGAGCCGGAAAACGCGACGGGCCGCTTCCTGCGAAGCGGCCCGCCTGCTTTGCGGGTGTCCGGTCCGGGACCGGCTCAGAACGGCTTGGCCAGCACCAGCCAGACGATGGCCAGCAGCACCAGCACCGGCAGTTCGTTGAACACCCGCAGCGGCGCGCCGAGGCCAGCGGCTTGCCGGCGGCGGCGTTCTTCAGCCAGCGCCCGGTGAGCACGTAATAGACCACCAGCAGCACGACCAGGGCCAGCTTGGCGTGCAGCCAGCCGGCCGGCGAACCGACCATGGTGGGGAAGCCGCCGACCACGCGGTGGCCCAGCCACAGCACCAGGCCGGCGACGAAGGCCAGCCCGAACATGTTGTGGCCGAAGCGGTACAGGCGGCGCCCCATCAGCAGCAGGCGCGCGCGCACCGCCGCCTGGTCGCCGGCCTCGGCCACGTTGACCAGGATCCGCGGCAGGTAGAACACCGACGACATCCAGGCCACCACGAACAGGATGTGGAAGGACTTCACCCAGAGATAGGCCGAATACATGCGCGTCACCTGCGGTTGGGATGCGCGGATTGTCGGCCATCGCGCGCGTGGCGTCGAACCCGGTGCGTGGCGCGGCATATCGGCTCCGGCCTTGCCGGGGATCCGCCGCCTGCCGGAAGCCGCCGGACCTGCCATCGGCGGGTGTCGCGGGGCCGGAACCCCTAAACTGCGGCGCCTGGCGCAAGCGGCGACGGCGACTGCCACGCCCGGTCCCGTTGCTTCGGATTCCGCCTGCGCCCCTCCCCGCCACGCTCCCGAACCCATGACCAAGACCTACGACCGCGCCTACTTCGACCGCTGGTACCGGCAGCACCACATCCAGGACCCGCGCCGGCTCGAGCGCAAGGTGGCGCTGGCGGTGGCCACTGCCGAGTACTACCTCGAGCGCGCCATCCGCACGGTGCTGGACATCGGCTGTGGCGAAGGCGCCTGGCGCGCGCCGCTGCTGAAGCTGCGGCCGAAGGCCAGCTACCTGGGCTTCGATTGCAGCGAGTACGCCGTCGCCCGCCACGGCGCACGCCGCAACCTGCACCTGGCCCGCTTCGGCGATTTCGAATGGCTGCGCCCGTGCGCGCCGGTGGACCTGCTGGTGTGCGCGGACGTGATCCACTACCTGCCCACGCGCGAGCTCGGCCGGGGCCTGCCCGGCCTGGCCGAGCTGTGCGGCGGCGTGGCCTTCCTCGAGGCGTTCACCGCCGAGGACGAGTTCGAGGGCGATACCGAGGGCTTCCAGCCGCGCAAGGCCAGCTGGTACCGCAGGAAGTTCCAGCAGGCCGGACTGACCCCGGTCGGTTCCTACTGCTGGCTGGGCCCGCGCATGGCGGCCACTGCCGCCGCACTGGAGCGCGGCTGAGGCTCAGCCGGCGCAGCGCCGCGCCCAGGCATCGAGCACCGCCTCGATCGCCGCCAGGCCATCGGTCAGCGCAGCCGGCCCCGGCTGCAGGACCAGCGGCGAGCGGATCTCGTGCAGCTCGCCGTCGCGCACCGCCGGGATCGCATCCCAGCCCGGGCGCGCGGCGACCTTGTCCGGACGGAACTTCTTGCCGCACCAGGAGCCGAGGATGATGTCCGGCGCGCGCGCCACCACCACCGCCGGATCGGCCAGGATGCGGTCGCGCGCCAGCGGCTGCGCGGACAGCTCCGGGAAGACGTCCTCGCCGCCGGCGATGCGCACCAGCTCCGCCACCCACTGGATGCCGGTGATCAGCGGCTCGTCCCATTCCTCGAAGTAGACGCGCGGCCGCACGCCCCGCTGCTGCGCGCGTTCGCGCGCCGCATCCAGGCCGCGCCGCAGCTCGCCGGCCCAGGCGTCGGCCTTTGCCGCGGCACCGACCAGGGCACCGAGGCGGCGGATGTAGTCGAGGATGCCGTCGACGCTGCGGTGGTTGGCGATCCAGACTTCCACGCCACGCCGCACCAGCTCGGCGGCGATGTCGGCCTGGATGTCGGAGAAGCCGATCGCAAGATCCGGCCTGAGCGCCAGGATCGCCTCGACCCTGGCGCTGGTGAATGCGCTGACCTTGGGCTTCTCGCGCCGCGCCTGCGGCGGGCGCACGGTGAAGCCGCTGATGCCGACGATGCGGTCCTGCTCGCCCAGCGCGTAAAGGGTCTCCGTCGGCTCCTCGGTGAGGCAGACGATGCGGCGCGGCCCCATCAGCCCACCCGCTTGCGGAAGTACACCACCCGCTCGGTCTCGACGAAGCCGCAGGCGCGGTGCGCGGCGTGGCTGGCGGTGTTGTCCAGCAGCGCGTCGGAAGCCAGCTCGGTGCAGCCCAGCGCGCGCGTCCAGCCTTCCACCGCGCGCAGCAGGGCGCGGCCCACGCCACGGCCACGCCAGCCCGGCGCCACGTACCAGGCCTCGAGGAAGCCCACCGGTGAACTGGTGGTGCCGTTGACGTAGTCGTGCCGCAGCGAGGCCTCGGCCAGGCCCACCAGTTCGCCGCCGACCTCGGCCACGAACATCCCGCCGTCGGCCGCGTGCAGCAGGTCGGAGGCCTCGCTGGCCAGCAGTTCCGGGTCCACCTCCGGCCACAGCGCGGCGCGCATCCCCGCCCAGGCCGGCAGGTCGGCCTTGCGCGGCGGGCGCACGCGCAGCTGCAGGTTCATGGCTGCAGCATCCGCTTGGACCAGGCGCCGTCCCCGCCGCGCTCGTAGCTCCAGCGCTCGTGCAGGCGGAAGCCGGCGCCGTACCAGAACTCGAACGAACGCGGCACCACCCGGAACCCGCTCCAGCCCGGCGGGCGCGGCACCGGGCCGTCGCGGAAGCGCGCCTCGGCCTCGGCCAGCGCGGCCTCGAACTCGGCGCGCGAGCCCAGGGTCTGCGACTGCCGCGAAGCCCAGGCGCCAAGCTGGCTCATGCGCGGGCGGCTGGCGAAATAGGCATCGGCCTCGGCGGCGTCCACCTGGCCGACCTCGCCTTCGATGCGCACCTGCACGCCCGCCTCGCGCAGGTGCCGCCACAGGAACAGCAGCGCGGCGTGCGGGTTGGCGCGCAGGTCGCGGCCCTTGGGGCTGTCCAGGTGGGTGTAGAACACGAAGCCACGCTCGTCGTGGGCCTTGAGCAGCACCGTGCGCGCGTGGGGCCGGCCCTGGGCGTCGGCGGTGGCCACGGTCATCGCATTGGGATCGGCCATGCCGCTGGCGCGCGCCTCCTCCAGCAGTTGTCCGAAGGTCTGCAGGGCCTCGGCGTACAGCGGATCGGTCATGGCGGCTCCATGCGCGGCAGGGGCCGGTATTGTGGCGCCATGGACAGCGACGCGCACACCGCAGGCTTCCCCGCAGCCCTGGTCCGCGCCGTGCTGGCCTCGGTGCCCGCGCGCCCGGGCCTGCAGGTGCTGGGGATCAGCGGCCTGCAGGGCAGCGGCAAGTCCACCCTGGCCGCGCAGGTGGTGGCGGAGGCCGCCGCCGCCGGGCTGTCCGCCGCCTGCCTGTCGCTGGACGACGTCTACCTGGACCGCGCCGCGCGCCAGCGCCTGGCGGCTGGGGTACACCCGCTGCTGGCCACCCGCGGCCCGCCCGGCACCCACGACCTGGCCCTGGCGCTGGCCACGATCGACGCCCTGCGCGCCGGTCGCACGGTGCCGCTGCCGCGCTTCGACAAGCTGGCCGACGACCGCCTGCCGGCGGAGCGCTGGCCGCGCCCGCAACGACCGCTGGACCTGCTGGTGTTGGAGGGCTGGTGCCTGGGCGTGCCCGCCGAGGACAACGCCGCGCTGGTGGAGCCGGTCAACGCGCTGGAGGCGCGCGAGGACCCGGACGGCACCTGGCGCCGCTACTGCAACACCGCGCTGGCACGCGACTACCCGGCGCTGTGGGCGCGGCTGGACCGGCTGTGGTTCCTGCAGCCGCCGGACTTCCAGGCCGTGTACGCGTGGCGCTGGCAGCAGGAACAGGCGCTGCAGGCCGCCAGCGGCCGCCGCGGCATGGACCGCCCGGCGCTGGAGCGCTTCGTCCAGCACTACGAGCGGGTCAGCCGCCAGACCCTGCGCACCCTGCCCGGCCTGGCCGACGCGGTGCTCCGGCTCGACCACGCCCGCCGCGTTAAGGATGCGCCCGCGCCGGCAGCGTAGATTGGCCACCGGGCGGCCTGTCCAATTTCGGATTCGTCTGATGGTCGCGTATGCGCGGGGCGCGGGACATTCCTGCCCCATGGGGGAACGGAGCGGTAGCACGGAGCTGGGCCAGCCCGTCGGGCGCCACGGTGCCGGCTGTCCGTCGTGCCGTCCCGCGTCCCCACTGTCCTGGCCGCCCCCTGCCGGAAACGCCCACTCCCCCGGGGCATCCACGATGGCGGCCCGTCCGGGCCCGAGGGCCCGGACGCCTTTTCCCCGCAGCTGCCGCCTGGCCCTCGCCGGCACCGCCCTGATGCCCGGCCCGGTGCTGGCGGCAACGGCGTCCGGCAATACCCCCATCCTCGCCCTTGGCTGCGTCCTCGCCGGCCTGCTTGCCGGCGTGCTGGCGACCCTCGGCTGGCTGGCCTGGCGCCGCCAGCGCCAGCGCCTGCCGGGACTGCCGGACGCGACCGCGCTGCTGGAGGCCGTGCCCTGCGTGGCTTTCCTCAAGGATGGCGACGGTCGCTACCTGGCCGTGAACCAGGCCTTCGAAGCCCACTACCACTGCCGGCGCGAGGACGTGCTCGGCCGCACCCTGGCCACCTCGCGGCAGGTGCACGGCAAGGACGCGGAGGTGCTGATGCAGGCCGAGAGCCGCCTGCACCAGTCCGGCGAGCCGGTCGCCTGCGAGATCGACCACAGCGGCCCCGACGCGGCGCGCAAGCTGCGCCTGCGCCTGCACCCGGTGCGCGGCCGCCACGGCGTCAGCGCGCTGCTGGGCACCCTGGCCGACGTCACCGACCTGTACGAGGCACGCCGCGCCACCGAGGCCGCCACCCATACCGCCGGCACCTTCCTGTCGCTGGTCAGCCACGAGATCCGCACGCCGATCGCCGGCGCCCTGGGCATCGTCGAACTGCTCGCGCACACCCCGCTCAACCAGGAGCAGGTGCACATGCTGGGCATGCTCGAGGAATCGGTGGAAAGCCTGCTGGAGATCATGGGCGACATCCTCGATTTCTCCCGCCTGCAGGCCGGCGAGCTGCAGCTGGACCAGGGCACGTTCGACCTGCGCGACCTGCTGGACGACGTGGTCGCCGCGGCCGCCGCGCCCGCCGCCGAGAAGGGCCTGCGCCTGCATGCCAGCGCCGACCGCCGCCTGGCCGCGGCCTACCGCGGCGACGCCGGGCGCCTGCGCCAGGTATTGGCCTACCTGCTGGCCAGCGCAGTGCGCGCCAGCGGCGGCGGCCAGGTGGAGCTGCAGGCCGAAGTGCTGGCCGATGCCGGCGACGTCCAGCGCCTGCGCCTGTCGGTATCCGACTCCGGCGATGGCGGTGCCGCGCTGCCGATGCCCGCCACCGGCGCTCCGCGCCGCGATGACACCGCGCGTCCCGGCGGCCTGGCGCTGGGCCTGGCGATCTGCCACCACCTGGTCCGGCTGATGCGCGGCGAACTGCTGCTGTCGCGGGTCGAGGGCGAAGGCGGGCTGGCCTGCCTGGAACTGGAACTGCCGGTGGAACGCCCGCGCATGCCGCTGCCCGAGCTGAGCGGGCGGGTGGCGCTGGCCTGCACCCGCGATCCGCGCACCGGCCACGCCCTGGCCCAGGGCCTGGCCGCGCTGGGCCTGCAGCCGCTGGAGGCCACCCCTTCGGGCGTGGAGCAGCTGCATGCCGGCGATGCCGACCTGTTCCTGGTCGACGCGCCGCTGGTACGCGACGGACGCCTGCCGCCGGGCGTGGCCCATGTCTGCCTGCAGGATCCGCGCGAGCCGGCAAATGCCCCGGAAGGCTGCGTGGTGCTGCCGGTGGCGCCGCTGCTGTCGCGCAACCTGGAACGCGCCTGCCGCGCCGCGCTGGCGCTGCCGGAGCCGGAAGCGGCCGGGGTCGCGCCGGTGAGCCGGGCGGCGGTGCGCATCCTGGTTGCCGAGGACCACCCGATCAACCGCGCGGTGATCTCGCGCCAGCTGCAGCGCCTGGGCTACCCGCACGAGGTGGTCGACGACGGCCGCGCGGCGCTGGAAGCGCTGGCGGCGCGGCACTACGACCTGCTGATCACCGATTGCCACATGCCGGAAGTGGACGGCTACGCCCTGGTCCGGCAGTTGCGCCAGGACGAGCGCGAGCGCGGCCTGGCGCGGATCCCGGTCATCGCCCTGTCCGCCAGCGTCCTGCCCGGGCACGTGGGCAAGTGCATGGAGGCCGGGATGGACGATTTCCTGGCCAAGCCGGTGCAGCTGCACGAACTGGAGCTGAAGCTGGCGCGCCACCTGCACGTGGCCCCGGTCCCGGCCGAACCGGCGGCCGAGCCGCAGCCGGCCGTCGGCAGCGCGGCCTACCGCCAGCTGGCGCTGCTGATGGACGCGTTCGGCTCGGTGCGCCAGGTGCGCGAGATCCTGCACGGGCTGCTGGAAACCTGCCGCGCCGACCTGGAGGCTCTGGACCAGGCGCTCGCGCGCGGCGACACTCGTACCCAGTCCGAACTGCTGCACCGCATTTCCGGATCGCTGCGGCTGGTCGGCGAACCGCCCGGGGGAGGCGCCCCGGCGGCGCCGGCCACGCCGGCCGCGCGGCGCGAAGCGGTGCTTCGCCACGTGCGCTGGCTGGAGGAACTGCTGCAAAGCCTCGGCCCGCCCGGGCCCGCACTCGCGGCGCGCCGCTGAAGGCGCCACGACCACGGAAAGGTCCGCCCCGAATGAACAAGCTGCGCATCATCCTTGCCGACGACCATCCGGTGGTCCGCGCCGGACTGCGCCTGCTGCTGGAATCCAGCGCGAGCGCCGAGGTCGTGGCCGAGGCCGGCAGTCCGGGCGCGCTGTTCCAGGCCCTCGGCCAGGCCGAGGCCGACCTGCTGCTGACCGACTTCATCATGCCCGGCGGCGACGGTGCCGACGGCCTGGCCATGCTCTCGCGCCTGCGCGCGCACTGGCCGCAGCTGCCGGTGGTGGTGCTGACCATGGCCAACAACGGCAACGTGCTGCAGGCGATCCTCGGCACCGGGGTGCGCGGCCTGCTGGACAAGTCCGACGCGCTGTCCGAGCTGACCGTGGCGATCAGCGCGGTGGCCAACGGACGCCGCTACGTCGGCGCCGGCGTGCGCGCCGCCCTGGACGCGCACCTGCGCAGCGACGCCGGCACGACGCCGCTGTCGCGGCGCGAAACCGAGGTCCTGCGCCTGTTCGCCTCGGGCATGACGGTCTCGGAGATCGCCCGCCACCTCAACCGCAGCGTCAAGACCATCAGCCACCAGAAGGTCGGCGCGATGAACAAGCTGGGCCTGCACAACGACCTGGAGATCTACGCCTACGCCCGCGAGAACGGCCTGATCCCCTGAGCCAGGCCCGCGGCACCGCAGCCGTGCGCACCACCGCGCCCGGCGTGGCCCCGCGCCCGCCGCGGCCCACGCGCGGACGCTGACGACACCGGATCCGCCCCTCCCCCGGGGCATGCACAGAGCAATGGACAGCCACATGGACGAATGCTTCCCCGCCCCCGCCTTCGCGCCGCGCAAACATCCTTTGCGAGGATTCGCATGGAACGACGACGCAGTTCCCAGTCATCCTCCCGCCATGGACACGGACTCGGCCCTTGCACTGCTCGCGTCGCGGCCTCGCCCCCACTCCGTGCCGGCCCCGCCAGGCGTGCCCCCCGTGCACGACTGGGAAAGCCTGCTTCCGGAAGCGGTCGCGATCGCCTGGAAACGCGACCCTGAAACGATGGGGCACTTGCTGGCGGCGCTGCTGGCACAGCACCTGGCAGGCCACGGCGAAAGCCTCGATACCACCCTGGACGAACTGCACCTGATGATCGCAATGGAACTGCAGGCACTGGCCGGCTACCCGGACTAGCCGCGCGCCTTCGTTTCAGCCGTGACCGAGCGCCTTTGCTAGCATCGGTCGCCATGAATCCAGCCCCCAACCTCGTGCTCGTCGGCCCGATGGGCGCCGGCAAGTCGTCGATCGGCCGCCGCCTGGCGGACCGCTTCGGCCTGCAGTTCGTCGACGCCGACAGCTACCTGGAACAGCGCACCGGCGCCAGCATCAGCGCGATCTTCGACCACGTCGGCGAAGCCGGCTTCCGCGAGCGCGAAAGCGCGGTGCTGGCCGAGCTGCTGGCCGGCAACGGGCTGCTGGTGGCCACCGGCGGCGGCGCGGTGCTCGCCGCCGGCAACCGCCAGCTGATGCGCGAGCGCGGCTTCGTGGTCTACCTGTGCGCGGGCGTGGAATCGCAGCTCAAGCGGCTGGCGCGCGATCGCAGCCGGCCGCTGCTGCAGCGCGGCGACCGCGAGCAGGTGCTGCGCGGGCTGGCGGCCGCGCGCGAGCCGCTGTACCGCGAAGTCGCCGACCTGGTGATGGACACCGACCGCCTCACCGCGGTCGAGGCCGCCACCCGCCTGGCGCTGCGCCTGGCCGAGTCGTGGACCATCAGCGGGGTCGCCGCGTGAGCGCCGCGCGCACGGTCCAGGTCGGCGGCAGCCATCCCTACGCGATCAGCATCGGCCCGGGCCTGCTGCAGGACGGCGCGGCGCTGGCCACGCACGCGCGCGGCCGCCACGTGCTGCTGGTCAGCGACAGCCAGGTCGCGCCGCTGTACGCGGCCGGCGTGGAAGCGGCGCTGCGCGCCGCGCGCCCGGAGCTGGCGATCGCCACCCACGTGATCCCGGCCGGCGAATCGCACAAGACCCTCGCCACGCTCGCCGGCGTGTTCGACGCACTGGCCGCGCTGGGCGCGACCCGCGACGCGGCGGTGTTCGCACTTGGCGGCGGCGTGGTCGGCGACCTGGCCGGCTTCGCCGCGGCCTGCTGGATGCGCGGCGTGGACTGCGTGCAGCTGCCGACCACCTTGCTGTCGATGGTCGACTCCTCGGTCGGCGGCAAGACCGCGGTCGACATCCCGCAGGGCAAGAACCTGGTCGGCGCCTTCCATCCGCCGCGCGCGGTGGTGGCCGACACCGCCGCCCTGCGCACCCTGCCGCCGCGCGAGCTGCGTGCCGGGCTGGCCGAGGTGGTCAAGTACGGCGCCCTCGGCGACCCGCTGTTCTTCCAGTGGCTGGAAGCGCAGCGCGACGCCCTGCTGGCCGGCGACGACCATGCCCTGGCCGAGGCCATCGCCCGCAGCTGCGAGCACAAGGCGGCGATCGTCGAGCGCGATCCGCTGGAGAAGGGCGAGCGCGCCCTGCTCAACCTGGGCCACACCTTCGGCCATGCGATCGAGGCCGAGCAGGGCTATTCCGGCGGCGGCAGCGCGGCGCTGGTGCACGGCGAGGCGGTCGCGGTCGGCATGGTGCTGGCCGCGCGCATGTCGGCGGCGCTGGGCATGGCTCCGGACGAGGACACCGCGCGCCTGGCAAGGCTGCTGGAGGCGCTGGGCCTGCCGACCCGGATCCCGGCCGGGCTGGAGCCGGAAGCGCTGCTGGCGCGCATGCGCCTGGACAAGAAGAACGTGGCCGGGCGCCTGCGCCTGGTGCTGTGGCGCGGGATCGGCCGCGCCGAGGTGGTCCCGGAGGTGGACGAGGCCGCGGTCCTGGCCCTGCTGCGGGACGGCTGAGGCCGGCTGCCGGGCCTTGCGCGGACGCCGGCCCGGCACCGGCTACAATCCGGTCCCATGCGCATCCTCCTGCAGCAGCGCCCGGCGCCGGGCGAAGCCCCCCGTTACCTGCAGCTGACCCTGCAGCCGGACCTGTTCGGCGGCTGGGAACTGCTGCGCGAAAGCGGCCAGATCGGCGGCAAGTCGCAACTGCGGCGCGAGCAGTACCTGCTCCAGGACGAAGCCATCGCCGCCTTCGAGAAGGCCCGCGACGCCCAGATCAAGCGCGGCTTCCAGGTGATGTTCGTCAGCGGCGCCGACGCCCCGCGGCGGGCCTGAGCGCGCCTCCCTCCTTCCCGCACCAAGGTTCCGAAGTGTCCGAAATCCTCGCCAACGACCGCCTGCTGCGCGCCCTGCGCCGGCAGCCCGTGGACCGCACCCCCGTGTGGCTGATGCGCCAGGCCGGCCGCTACCTGCCCGAGTACCGCGCCACCCGCGCCGCCGCCGGCAGCTTCCTGGCCATGGCCAAGACCCCGGAACTGGCCTGCGAGGTCACCCTGCAGCCGCTGCGCCGCTTCCCGCTGGACGCGGCGATCCTGTTCTCGGACATCCTCACCGTGCCCGACGCCATGGGCCTGGGCCTGTACTTCGCCGAGGGCGAGGGCCCGAAGTTCGAGCGGCCGGTGCGCGACGAGGCCGACGTGGCCCGCCTGGCGGTGCCGGACATGGAGACCGAACTGCGCTACGTGATGGACGCGGTGCGGGTGATCCGCCGCGAGCTTGCCGGCGCGGTGCCGCTGATCGGCTTCTCCGGCAGCCCCTGGACCCTGGCCTGTTACATGGTCGAGGGCGGCGGCAGCGACAACTACGCGACGATCAAGGCCATGGCCTTCAACCGCCCGGAGCTGCTGCACAAGCTGCTGGGCGTGGTCACCGACGCGGTCATCGCCTACCTGGCCGCGCAGCGCGCCGCCGGCGCGCAGGCGCTGCAGGTATTCGACACCTGGGGCGGCGTGCTCTCGCCGACGCTGTACCGCCAGTTCTCCCTGCCCTACCTGCAGCGCATCGCGCGCGAGCTGCAGCGCGGCGAGGGCGAGGACCGCACCCCGCTGATCCTGTTCGGCAAGGGCAACGCGGCATACCTGGAGGCGCTGGCCGCCACCGGCACCGACGCGGTGGGCGTGGACTGGCTCGTGGACCTGGGCGAGGCCGCGCGCCGCACCGGCGGCCAGGTCGCGCTGCAGGGCAACCTCGACCCGGCCACCCTGTACGCCAGTCCGGAGGTCATCGCCCGCGAGGCCGCGCGCGTGCTGGACAGCTATGCCGAGGGCAACGGCGGCTCGCGCGAGGGCCACGTGTTCAACCTCGGCCATGGCATGTCGCCGGACATGGACCCGGAGCACGTGCTGGCCCTGGTCGAGGCGGTGCACGCGCACAGCGCACGCTGACCGGCCTCAGCCGGTGCCGCGGCTGCGCAGCCGCGGCCGCCCCAACGACGGCGCCTTGGGCGCAGCGCGGCGGTCGGCCGGCGCCAGGTACTCGATCCGGATCTCGCGCAGGTGCGGCGGCACCTGCGGCTCGATCGCCTCCGGCGCGACGCAGCCCGGGTACACGGCCGCGGCCAGTGCGGCGGCCAGCTCGCCGGCACGCGCCGCTTCCTGGTGCAGGACCTGCGCAGCGTCGACCAGCGCCACCGCGCTCGGCGCCGCGGCTGTGTCGCCGCGATAGCTGGCCAGTACCGGCGGCGCTTCCGGATCCGGCAGCACGTCGACCAGCTCCACCCGCTGTGGCAGCCAGCAGGCCCCGGTGCTGCGGATGCGCAGCTGCGCCGACACCTCGCCCATGAACTCCCGCACCCGCTCCAGCAGCTGCTCCGGCGGCACCCTCGCCGGGGCGCTGGCGCGCGCCTTGACCAGGTAAAGGTTGCGGGCGAACAGCAGCATCATCGAACCCAGCCGCTGGCGCGGGTATGCCACCGCTACCGCCCGCGCCGGCACGCGCCCGCGGCCATCCTCGCCGGGCAGTTCGAGCGCCTGCAGCGCTTCGGCGTGCGCGGGCGAGCCCAGGCTGTGGCCGGCCTGCAGCATCTGCCCACGCTCGTGCGCGGCCAGCTCGTCCAGCCGGTAGGCGGCGGCCGGTCCGGCCGGGTAGACGTACAGGTCCAGCCAGGAGTCAGCGGACACGTAGCGCACCGAAACCCCCAGCCCCTGGTCCGGGTAGCGGGTTTCCCCGCTCGCCTTCCATTCCCCGACCTGCAGCGGGTAGAGCACCCGGGTCTGGGTGATCAGCCCGCCCAGCAGCGGCGGCGGTGCGCTTTCCGCGGTGGCCGCGCCCGGCGCCCAGGCCAGCAGCGCCGCCAGCACGCCCCGCGCCGGCCAGCGCCCGCGCATTGCTCAGGCCTCCGCCGGTTCCGGCAGCACCGCGGCGATCGCCGCGGCC
Organism: Pseudoxanthomonas sp. GW2; assembly: GCF_000283075.1. Taxonomy (NCBI): domain Bacteria; kingdom Pseudomonadati; phylum Pseudomonadota; class Gammaproteobacteria; order Lysobacterales; family Lysobacteraceae; genus Pseudoxanthomonas; species Pseudoxanthomonas sp. GW2. The sequence continues at coordinate 55,763 of NZ_ALIP01000156.1, read as the reverse complement.
AGCATCTCGCCGGTCACCGGCTTGCGCAGGAAGCCGTCGAAACCGGCCGCGCGGGCGAGCTGCTCCGCCTCCCCGTCGGCACGCGCGGTCACCGCGACCAGCGGCGAGGCGAAGCCCTGCGCGCGCAGCTGCCGGGCCAGGGCCATGCCGTTCATGCCCGGCAGGTCCAGGTCCAGGAAGGCCGCGTCGAAGTGCGCCACCGCCACGTCCGCCAGCGCCGCCAGGGCATGCGGGGCGTGGGCGACGCGGTGCCCGCGCGCGCGCAGCAGGCTGCATATGACCTCGGCCACGGTGGCGTCGTCCTCCACCAGCAGCAGGTCCAGCGGCCGCCGCGTGCGCTCCGGGGCCGGCGCCGGACGCGGCGGGGCCTCGGGCGCCGGCGCGTTCGGCAGCGGCAGCTGCACCCGGAACGCGGTGCCGCGCCCGGGCGCGCTGTCGACGTCGATCCGCCCGCCCATGGCCAGCGCCAGTTCCTTGCAGATCGCCAGGCCCAGGCCGCTGCCGCCGTAGCGCGCGGCGGTGCGTGCGCCGTCGGCCTGCTCGAAGCGCCGGAACAGGCGTGCCTTCTGCTCCTCGCTCAGGCCCGGGCCGGTGTCGCGGACCACGAACACGATGCCTTCCGGCGAGATCCGCCCCAGCTCCAGCACCACCTCGCCGCGGTCGGTGAACTTGACCGCGTTGCCCAGCAGGTTGAGCAGGATCTGGCGTACCCGGCCCGGGTCGCCACGCACCGCCGGCGGCATGTCCGGCGCCACCCGCAGGTGGAAGGCCAGGCCGCGCTGCTCGGCCACCGGCGCCATCAGCCCGCCGACCTCGGCGGCCAGCGCGTGCGGATCGAAGTCCTGCGAGTCCAGCTGCAGCTTGCCGGCCTCGATCCGGGCCAGGTCCAGGGCGTCGTTGACCAGCCGCAGCAGGTGGTCGCCGGCGCGGCGGATGGATTCGACGTAGCTGCGCTGGCGCGCGTCCAGCGGCGTCTCCAGCAGCAGTTCGCTCATGCCCAGCACGCCGGTCATCGGCGTGCGCACCTCGTGGCTGAGGGTGGCCAGGAACCGGCTCTTGGCCATCGACGCCTGCTCGGCCAGCTCGCGCTTGTGCATGACCAGCTGCCACTGGCTGCGTGAACGCACCCGGCGCCGGTACAGCCAGGCGCTGCCGACGATCGCCAGCAGCACCAGCAACAGCGCGCCCAGCAGCGCCCAGCTGGTGCGCCACCACGGCGGCGCCACCGCGAACCCGAACTCCAGCACTTCCGACCAGCTGCTGTGGTGGCCCAGCGAGGCCTGCAGCTGCAGCCGGTAGCGGCCCGGCGGCAGCTGCGAGAACAGGCGCGCGCCGCCACGCATCTCCACCCAGTCGCTGTCGTAGCCCAGCAGCCGCGAGCGGTAGCGGTGCGAGCCGGGGTCGTCGTAGGACAGCAGGCGCAGCACCACTTCCAGGTCGTGGTCGTACGGGCCGAGGGTGAAGCCGCCGGACTGCGGCAGGCCCATCCAGCCCTCGCCGCTGCGCACGCGCAGGGCGTCGACCACCAGCCGCGGCGACACCGGCGGCGGATCCGGCAGGGTGGTGTCCAGCAGCAGCAGCGAGCCGTCGCCGGTGGAGGCCACCAGCACGCCGTCCTCGTCGATCGCGATCGCGCGTTCGACGAACTCCTGGCTGGGCAGGCCCTCGCGCACGCCGAACGGGCGCACCCGCGCCGGCTGCCCGCCGGCCGGCGGGTCCACCCGGAACAGGCCGCGGCGGGTGGCCAGCCACAGCCGCCTGCGCGCGTCCACGCGCATGCCGGTGGCCTCGGTCGCCGGGATGCCCTCGGCCACGCCCAGGCGCGCCTGCCGGGTCCAGCGCCCCTGCCGGCGTTGCCACAGCTCCAGCCCGGACAGGCGCTGCAGCCACAGCTGGTCCGGCCCGTCCAGGACGAAGCCGTAGATGGTTTCCTCCTCGCCCGGCGGGTTCAGCCCCGGCAGCGGCACGAAGGCCTGGGTGCGCGGCTCCCAGCGCAGGATCCAGGCGCCCTCGGCGATCAACGGCACGCCTTCCGGGCCGATCGCCACGGCGGAGAAGTCCGCGCTGTCCAGGCCCGGGGTGCGGCCTGGGCGCAGCTCGGCCAGCACCTTGCCCTCCGAGTTGCGTTGCTGCAGGCCGGCGCCGGTGAAGGCCAGCCACAGGGTGCCGTCGGGCGCCTCGAGGATCCATTCCAGCGGACCGCGGCCCATCACCGCGTCGACCGGGCTTTGCGCCGTCCACAGCTGCGACGCACTTCCGTCCAGCCGCACCAGGGCGCCGCTGCGCCCCAGCCACAACCGGCCGCGGCTGTCCTGCAGCGCGCTGCGCACGCTGGCGTGGCTGACCGTGCCGAGGGCGCCGAGGGTCTCGGCGAACTCGGCGCGCGAGGTGTCCAGGCGGCCGCCGGTACCGGCATTGCCGGTCAACCAGATGCCGCCGCCCACGGCTGGCGCCACCACGCGGTAGGCGCCGCCGGCGAAGCCCTGGCCGGGCCCCAGCACCGCGATGCGGCGCCAGTCGGCGCGCAGGTAGCCCAGGCCCTGGGCCGGCAGGCCCACCCACAGGCCGCCGTCCACGTCGTGCAGCATGGCCTGGATCACGCTGTTAGGCCCGGGCACGTCGAAGCCGTGGCCCACCGCCACCGGCTGCCCGCCGCGCGGCACGTGCCACAGCCCGACGGTGGTCGCCACCCAGTAGCCGCCCTGGCCATCGCCGCTCATCGCGCTGACCGCGCGCCGGCCGCGGAACTCCTCGGCCCATGCCGGGGTGTCCCAGGTGCCGTCGTCGCGCATCCGGTGCAGGCCGTGCGGGGTGCCGATCCAGGTGGCCTGGCCGTCGCGCCACAGCGCCGTCACCGGCGGGAACGGCTCGGGCCCGGGCAGCGGCAGGCGCCGCACCCGCGAGGCCTTGTTCATGCAGTAGGCCAGGCCGTTGAGCGTGGCCACCAGGATGGTTTCCCCCTGCGGGTCCATGGAGATGCCCATGACCGCACGGTCCAGCGAGGCGTCGATCTCCGGATCTCGCGCGCGCATGCGCTTGAGCCGGTCCTCGCCGTCGATCCGGTACAGGCCGCCGCCGAAGGTGCCCAGCCAGACCTCGTCGCCGCGCCCGGTGATGGTGAAGACGTCGTCGCTCTCCAGCTCCGGGTGGGTCGCGCTGCGGTAGTGGCGGAAGCCGCTGCGGCTGGTGTCCATCACGCTGACGCCGCCACCCTCGCTGGCCACCCAGATGCGGTTGCGGCCGTCCACGTACAGCGCCTGGATCAGGTTGCCGGGCAGCGAGGCCGGATCCTCCGGATCGTGCTGCCAGACGCGGAAGCCGACGCCGTCGTAGCGCGCCAGGCCATCCCAGGTGGCGACCCACAGGTAACCGTCATGGTCGCGGGCGATCGCCGGGACCACGGCCGAGGGCAGCCCGTCCCCGGGCCCGAGGACCCGGAAGCGCGGCAATTCGGGCACCGCGGCGCGCAAGGCACCGGACAGCGCCAGCAACAGGCACAGCCACAACAGCCGCATGGTGTCCTCGAGGCCAACCCCGGAACGAATCGTCGCAATGGCGGCAGGCAGGCGCAAGCCACGCCGCGCCCGCTGCACCTAGAATGCGGCCGATGCCGTCCATCCGCGCCCGTGTCGCCCGCTCCGCCGCCGCCCTGCTCGCGGCCTGCGGGCTGCTGGCCGCGGCCGCCGCGGCGGCGCCGGCGCGCTATGCCCTGGACCCGGTGCATACCCGGGTGCTGTTCGCCGTGTCCCATGCCGGGTTCTCGCAGGCGCTGGGCACGGTGTCCGGCAGCGAGGGCACGCTGGAGTTCGATCCGGAGGACTGGAGCAGCGCGCGCCTGGACGTGCGCGTGCCGCTGCAGCGCCTGGACCTGGGCGACCCGGACTGGAACCGCGCCACCCTGGCGCGCAACCTGCTCGATGCCGGGCGCTGGCCCGAGGCGCACTTCGTCTCCGAGCGGGTCGAGCCGCTGGGGCCCGACCGCTTCGTCGTCCACGGCCAGCTGACCCTGCGCGGGGTGACCCGGCCGCTGGCGCTGGAGGTCAGCTTCAACGCGCTGCGCCGCCACCCCATGCCGCCGTTCCGGCGCACCGCCGGGTTCTCGGCGCGGGGCACGCTCAGCCGCAGCGCATTCGGCGTGGATGCCTGGCCGACGATGATTGGCGACCAGGTCGAGCTGCGGATCGAGGCCGAGGCCGTGCGCAGCAGCCGCGCGCCGGAGCCGGGCCCCGCAGGCGCAGCCGATCCGCCCGCGGACGCTGGTGTGCCCCCGCCGCCGTCGCCCCTGCCACCCGAACGCCCACCCGAGCCCGAGGAACCCGTCCAGCCATGAGCCTGAAGAACACCGACCGCTGGGGCGGCATCAGCCAGCTGCTGCACTGGACCATCGCCGTGCTGATCCTGCTGATCGGCGTGGTCGGCCTGGTGATGGGCGAGCTGCCGCGCTCGCCGAAGTACTTCTGGGTCTACACCGCGCACAAGTCGCTGGGCCTGACCGTGCTGGCCCTGGTGCTGGTGCGGATCGGCTGGCGCCTGTACGCAGGCGCCCCGGCCCCGGTGCCCGGCACGCCGCGCTGGCAGGCCTGGCTGGCCGGCGTGGTGCACCTGCTGCTGTATGGCATGGCCCTGGCCATGCCGCTGTCCGGCTGGCTCTACGACTCGGCCAGCGGGCTGCGCCCGTTCCGCTGGTTCGGCCAGGTCGAGGTGCCCAAGCTGGTGGCCCCGGACCGGGCCCTGGCCGATGCCGCCCACGGCTGGCACGAGTGGCTGTTCTGGCTGCTGGTCCTGCTGGTGCTGGTGCACGCCGGGGCCGCGCTGTACCACCATTTCGTCAGGCATGATGCAACCCTGGCGCGGATGCTGCCGCGCCGGATGACCACGCAACCCCCGCGCGAGGACGCCCCGTGAAGCCGATGCTGACCACCCCTGCCGCCGTCGCCGCCCTGCTGGCCGGAATGCTGGCCGCCGCACCGGCCATCGCCAGCGAATACGTCCAGGCCGAGGGCTCGACCCTGGCCTTCGCCAGCCGTTACGACGGCGAGCTGTTTACCGGCCGCTTCCACGAGTTCAACACCCGCCTGCGCTTCGACCCGGCCAAGCCGGCCGAGGGCAAGCTGGAGGTGAGCATCAACCTGGCCAGCGCGGCCACCGGCAACACCGACCGCGACTCGACCCTGCGCACCGCCGACTTCTTCGACATCGGCCGCCATGCCCAGGCGCGCTACACCGCCAGCGGCTTCCGCAAGCTGGCCGACGGCCAGTACGCCGCCGATGGCACCCTGGAACTGCGCGGCGTCAGCAAGCCGGTGACCCTGACCTTCAGCTGGGATGCCTCGGGCCCGCAGCCGGTGCTGACCGGCCGCGCCGTGGTCCAGCGCCTGGACTTCGGCGTCGGCGGCGGCGACTGGGCCGACACCGACCTGATCCCCAACGCGGTCAACGTCAGCACCAAGGTGGTGTTCAAGCAGCCGTGACCGGCCCGCGCGCGGCCGCTCAGCCGGCCAGCCACTGGCGCAGGCGGGCCACGTCGAACGGCCAGTCCAGCTCGCGCCCGCCGGCGTCGCGCAGCACCGGCACGCGCGTGCCGTAGCGCGCCTCCAGCGTGGCGTCGTCGTCGATGAACACGCTCTGCGGCTCCGGCGCGCGCGCCGCGGCCAGCACGGCCAGCGCCTGGTCGCAGAGGTGGCAGTCGTCGCGCTGGTAGAGCACCAGGCCCATTCCCGATCCCCGTGAGGCTGCGTTGGGCGGCTACCTTAGCCGCTGGCCCGCGGCGCGTCATGTCCGTTTCTCCGGCAACCAATACAATGACGGCCCGTTCCCGTGGTTGCCGCGATGGCCGTCAGCACCTTCGACCTGTTCAAGATCGGCATCGGTCCCAGCTCCTCGCACACCGTCGGCCCGATGCGCGCCGCCGCGCGCTTCGTCGGCCACTGGCTGGTGGAACCGGGGCGGGTGGCCGAGGTGGCGCGGATACGCGCGGAGGTGTTCGGCTCGCTGGCCCTGACCGGCCGCGGCCATGGCACCGACAAGGCGCTGCTGCTGGGCCTGGAGGGCCACCAGCCGGACACCGTCGACCCGGACGCCATCCCCGGCCTGCTGGCGCGCATCCGCGGCGAAGGCAAGGTGCGCCTGGCGCCCGGCCATGCGGTGGCGTTCGACGAGAAGCGCGACCTGGTGATGAACAAGCGCCAGAAGCTGCCGTTCCACACCAATGGCATGCGCTTCACCGCCTACGACGCCGATGGCGCGGTGCTGGCCACGCGCGACTACTACTCGGTCGGCGGCGGCTTCGTGGTCAACCCGGACGAGGCGGCCGAAGACCGCATCGTGCCGGACGACACCGCCCTGCCCTACCCCTTCTCCAGCGGTGAGGAGCTGCTGCGGCGCTGCGCCGACAGCGGCCTGAGCATTGCCCGGGTGATGTTCGCCAACGAACTGGCCTGGCGCGGCGAGGAAGAGATCCGCGACGGCCTGCGCGCGATCTGGAACGCGATGCAGGCCTGCGTGGCTCGCGGCATCCGCGCCGAGGGCACCCTGCCCGGCGGCCTGCACGTGGCCCGCCGCGCGCCGGGCCTGTACCGCGAACTGTCGTCCAAGCCGGAGGCGGCCATGCGCGATCCGCTGACCACGCTGGACTGGGTCAACCTCTACGCGCTGGCGGTGAACGAGGAGAACGCCGCCGGCGGGCGCGTGGTCACCGCGCCCACCAACGGCGCGGCCGGGATCATCCCCGCGGTGCTGCACTACTACGACCGCTTCTGCCCCGGCAGCAGCGAGCAGGGCGTGTTCGACTTCCTGCTCACCGCCGCCGCGATCGGCATCCTCTACAAGGAGAACGCCTCGATCTCCGGCGCCGAGGTCGGCTGCCAGGGCGAGGTCGGGGTGGCCTGCTCGATGGCCGCCGCCGGCCTGGCCGCGGCGCTGGGGGCCACCCCCAACCAGGTCGAGAACGCGGCCGAGATCGGCATGGAGCACAACCTCGGCCTGACCTGCGACCCGATCGGCGGACTGGTGCAGATCCCCTGCATCGAGCGCAACGCGATGGGCGCGGTGAAGGCGATCAACGCCGTGCGCATGGCCATGCGCGGCGACGGCCAGCACAAGGTCTCGCTGGACAAGGTGATCCGCACCATGCGCGACACCGGCCGCGACATGCAGGACAAGTACAAGGAAACCAGCCGCGGCGGCCTGGCGGTCAACGTCATCGAGTGCTGAGCCGCGCGCGGCGGCTCAGGCGGCGATGCGCAGCACGTCGTCCAGCAGCGCCGCCGCGGTGATCTCCGCGCCCGCACCCGGGCCCTGGATCAGCAGCGGCTGCTCACGGTAGCGGTCCGAACGGATCGCCACGCGGTTGTCGGTGCCGGCACCGGCGGCCAGCGGATGTGCGGCCGGCAGCACCTGCAGCGAAGCCTGGGCGCCGTCGGCGTCGAAGCGGCCGACGAAACGCAGCACCCCGCCCTGCGCGCGCGCCTGCTGCAGGCGCGCGGCCAGCGCCGCGTCCAGCTGCGGCAGCGCCGCGGCCACCGCATCGGCCGGCAACTGCGCCAGCGCCGGCGGCACCAGCGATTCCACCTGCACCTGCCGCACCTCCAGCGCCAGGCCGGCGGCGCGCGCCAGGATCAGCAGCTTGCGGCGCACGTCCTCGCCGGACAGGTCCACGCGCGGATCCGGCTCGGTGTAGCCGGCGCTGGCGGCCTCGGCCACCAGCGCCGAGAACGGCCGGCTGCCGTCGTAACGGTTGAACAGCCAGGCCAGCGAGCCGGACAGCACGCCTTCCACCGCATGGATATGGTCGCCGCCGGCCACCAGCCCGCGCAGGCTGCGCAGCAGTGGCAGCCCGGCGCCGACCGTGGCGCTATCGCCGTAGCTGGCACCGGTGTGCGCCTGCGCCTCGCAGATCGCCTGCGAGCGCGCCAGCAGGCCACCATGGCCCAGCTTGTTGGCGGTGACCACGTTGACCCCGCGCGCCAGCCACTCCGGATGCCAGTTGGCCACCAGCTCGCTGGCGGTGGCGTCGACCAGCACGTCGCCGGGACGCAGGGCCTCCGCCTCGGCCCAGCCCTGCAGTTCGGCCGCGCGCGGCGGCGCGGCATTGGCCACCGCCAGCGCAGCCTCCAGGTCGCGCCCGGCCTTCAGCACCGCGCGCGAATTCGCCAGCCACGCCACCGGCGGCAGCGCCAGGCCGCGCTGCTGCAGCAACCGGTAACGGGCCACGAAGGCGCTGCCGACCGCGCCGGTGCCCAGCAGTGCCAGGCGCCGCGTGGCAGGCGCGGCGCGCGGACGCGGCGGCTGCAGGCCAGGACCGGCCAGCGCGCTCATGCGCTGGCCCGTTCCGGCTGCGCCGGGATCGCGGCCTCGGCCGCGGCCAGCGCGGCGGCCACGTCGGCAACCAGGTCGGCCTCGGCCTCGATGCCCACCGACAGCCGCAGCAGGCCGTCGGAGATGCCGGCCTTGGCGCGCGCCTCGGGCGTCATCGCCGCATGGGTCATGGAGGCCGGATGCGCGACCAGGCTCTCCACCCCGCCCAGCGATTCGGCCAGGGTGAACCAGCGCAGGCTGTCGACGAAGGCACGCACCGCCGGCTCGCCGCCGCGCAGCTCGAAGCTGAGCATCGCGCCGAAGCCGGCCTGCTGGCGCGCGGCCACGGCATGGCCCGGATGCGAGGCCAGGCCCGGGAAGTACACCTTCTCCACCGCCGGATGCCCGTCCAGCAGGGCGACGATCGCCGCCGCGTTCTCCTGGTGCACGCGCATGCGCGCATCGAGCGTGCGCAGGCCGCGTAGGGTCAGGAAGCTGTCGAACGGCGAGCCGGTCAGGCCCAGCGCATTGGCCCACCACACCAGCTGCTGGTGGGTTTCCGCATCGGCCGCCACCACCGCGCCGCCGACCACGTCGCTGTGGCCGTTGACGTACTTGGTGGTCGAATGCAGCACCAGGTCCGCGCCCAGCGCCAGCGGCTTCTGCAGCGCCGGCGACAGGAAGGTGTTGTCGACCACCACCCGCGCGCCGGCGCGGTGCGCGGCGTCGATCACCAGGCGCAGGTCGGTGATGCGCAGCAGCGGATTGGACGGGGTCTCCACCAGCACCAGCTTCGGCGAGGTCGCCAGCGCATCGGCCAGCGAGCACGGATCGGTGAGGTCGGCGGTGACCAGCTCGAAATGGCCCTTGGCGGCCAGCGCGTTGAACAGGCGCCAGCTGCCGCCGTAGGCGTCGTGCGGCACGACCAGGCGGTCGCCCGGCTGCAGCAGCGCGTGCAGCACCAGGCAGATCGCGCCCATGCCGGTGGCGGTGACCACGCCGCCGGCGCCGCTTTCCAGTTCGGACAGGGCCTCGGCCAGCAGGTCGCGGGTCGGATTGCCGCTGCGGGTGTAGTCGTACTGGCGCTTGTTGCCGAAGCCGTCGAAGCTGAAGTTGCTCGACAGCACGATCGGCGGGGTCACCGCGCCGTAGGCGGTGTCGCGGTCGATGCCGGCGCGCACCGCGGTGGTGGCCGGACGACAGGGGGAGGAAGGGGCGGGGAAGGACTGGGTGCTCATGCGGCGGCTCCGGTGCCGCGCAGGACGGCGGCGAGAATGAGGTCGATGCGGTCGGTTTCCTTGAGGAAGGCGTCGTGCCCGTACGGCGAGCGCAGCACGCGCAGCTGGCCGCGCCCGGCCAGGCCCTCGACCAGGTTCACCGAATCGGTCAGCGGCACCAGGCGGTCGCCTTCCACGGCGACCACGGTGACCGGCACCTGCACCGCGGCCGGATCGATCCGGTGCAGGTCGATGGACTCGGACAGGCGCAGGAAGGCGGTGACCGGGGTACGCGCCACGTACTGCGCGCCGGCGGCATCGAGGTAGTCCTCGGCGGCGCAGCGCACGCGGCCGTTGACGATTTCCGGCGCACTGTCGAAGCGCTCGCCGAACTCCTCCGGCGTGCGGTAGCTGAGCATGGCGAACTGCCGCGCCAGGGCCAGGCCGGCGGCATCGGCGCACTGCAGCTGGCCCAGCGCCACCGCGCGCCGCTGCAGCGCGCGCCAGGCACAGGCGTACGGATGCGGGCGGTGCACGCCGCTGACCGCCACCAGGTGGCGCAGGCGCGCAGGATGCCGCGCGCCGAACTGCAGGCCGACCATCGCCCCGTAGGAATAACCGACGAATGCGTGCAGCCGCCCGATCTCCAGCGCGTCCAGCAGCAACGCCGCGGCATCGGCCTGGTCGGCGGTGTCCACCGGCACGTCCAGGCGGCCGTCGGCGGCGACGTAATCGAACGCCAGCACGCGGAAGCGCGCCGGGTCCAGGGTGCGACCCGGCGCCACCAGCTCGTTGGCCCAGCCCTTCTCCGGGAACTGCGCGCTGGCCGAGACATGGCGGTGCGCGGAAATGCCACCGGCCACCAGCACCACCGGTGCGTCGGCCGGTCCCTGCAGCTCGTAGCGCAGCGCCACCGCCTGCACGCCGGCATGGCGCATCGGCAGGGCCACGGCGATCTCGCCGCGCTGGGCGGTGGTACAGGGAGGTTCGCGGGTGGCGGCGGAGGCGGTGTTCACGGGCGTGGCGGATCCGGGAAAGGTCACGCCACCGAGCCTGCGCGGCCCGCGTTCGACATGCCTGGCGGCACGTTCGAACCATCTTCCGGTGGACGCGGAGGTCCCCGCAGGATTTGGCACCGTTGCGCAACGCTTGCGCGTCCGCTGGCTGCCCCGGCATCAAAGGGCCTGTCCCTCCGCCGGTCTCGATGGCGCGGCCAGATTGCCACCCCCTCCCGGGCGTGTCAATCGCTTCATCTTGATGCAGAGATGAAACTAATTGCGCGTCGCGTCGGAAGCGTGCGGATAATCACGCCCATGCCCCCAGCCCGCCCCGCCCCGCTCCTCCCGCAGCTCGCCGGCCGGCACGCCGGAGGCAGCCGGTGAGGCGGCTACGCGCACGGCGCTGGCTGTTGCTGGTGCTGGCCGGCCTGGCCCTGGGCGCCAGCCCCGCCGGGGCTTCACGCTTCTGGCGCGGCGACCAGGGCGGCGCCGGACATTACCGCGAGGTTCCGCCTGCCGACGCCGCCGCCAACGAGGCCGGGCCGCGCTACCGCGGCGAGGACGGCCCGCCGGTGCAGCTGCGTCTGGTCGACCGCGGCAGCCACCACGAGGTGCGCGCCGGCAACCGCCTGCCCGGACCGGTGGAGGTGGTGTTGCGCCTGCGCGAGGGCGAGAACGTCACCAGCGCGCCGGCGATGCCCGTGCGCACGGTGGTGCCGGCGCATGCCGAAGCGGTGGTCGCCCGCCTCTATGCCAGCGACCCGCGCCGCGGCGGCAGCTTCGACGTGGTACTGGAACAGATGCCGGGCGACCCGCGCGCACGCCCGCTGGACTACGAATACCGCCTGCCGTTCGAGCACCCGCGGGTGCGGGTGGACCAGGGTTTCGGCGGCAGCTTCAGCCATGCCGACGCGCAGAACCGCTACGCGGTGGATTTCGCCATGCCCGAGGGCACCCCGGTGCTGGCCGCGCGCGAGGGCGTGGTGATGCAGGTCGAATCGGACCATGCCGGCACCGGCCTGGACCTCGGGCGCTACGGCGGCCGCGCCAACTACGTGCGCATCCTGCATGCGGACGGGAGCATGGCCCTGTATGCCCACCTCAAGGCCGACGGGGTGCTGGTGCGGGTCGGGCAGCGGGTGCGCCAGGGCCAGCGCATCGCCCTGTCGGGCAATACCGGTTTCAGCACCGCCCCGCACCTGCACTTCGCGGTACAGGTCAACCGCGGCATGCGCCTGGAATCGGTGCCGTTCCGCATGTTCGCCGGCCCCTCGGAACTGCGTTTCGCCCGCGACGCCGATAGCGACGGCCACTGATCCGGCGCGGGCCCTGCCCGGCCCCACTGCATCCCCCATCGAGCCCACCGCGCGTTGCATGGCTTGACACGGGCCAAGTGTATTGTTGCATTGATACACATGGATGCCTCCTCGCTGCACATCAACCCGGGGCTGCCGGACCCGATCTACCGGCAGATCGCCGAGCAGATCCGGCGCCTCGCCAGCGCCGGCCACCTGCGCCCGGGCGATGCCCTGCCCTCCGTGCGCGAGGTCGCCGCGGTCCATGCCATCAACCCGATGACGGTCTCCCGCGCCTACAGCCAGCTCGAGGCCGAAGGCGTGCTGGAGCGCCTGCGCGGGAAGGGCATGGTCGTGGCCCACGGTGCCCGCCCCATCGGGAGCGTGGCCGCACGCATGCAGCAGCTCGAGCCCGCCCTGCGCGAGGCCGCCCGCCACAGCCGAGAACTGGAACTCCCCGTCGACCGTGTGCTCGCGCGGTTGCGCCAACTCCTGGAAGAGGACGACGCATGAATGCCCTGGCCGTGCCCGCACCCGTACTGGACACCGGAATGCCGCTCTCCGCGCGTGGCATCCACCTGGCCTATGGCTGCCACGAGGTACTGCGCGGGATCGAACTGGACGTACCGCAGGGCGAGGTGCTGGCCCTGGTCGGCCGCAACGGCGCCGGCAAGAGCAGCCTGATCGGCTGCCTGCTGGGCCTGCTGCGGCCGCAGGCCGGCGAGGCGCGGGTGATGGGTGCCCCTGCGCTGGCCCTGGACGAGGTGCGCAAGGCGCGCCTGGGCTACGTGCCGCAGCAGCCGCAGGCGTTCTCGTGGATGAAGGTCGGGCAGCTGTTCGACTACCTGTCGCAGCTGTATCCGGACTGGGATCCGGCGCACGCCGCGGGCCTGTTGCGCCGCTGGGACATCGACCCGTCGCGGCCGATCGGCAAGCTCTCGCCCGGCCAGGCGCAGCGCCTGGCGATGGCGCGTGCCTGGCCCCGCGCCCGTGGCTGCTGGTGCTGGACGAGCCGGCCTCGGCGCTGGACCCGGTGGCGCGCCGCGAACTGCTGCGCGAGCTGGTGACCCAGGCCATGGACTCGGGCACCACGGTGCTGTTCTCCAGCCACATCGTCAGCGACCTGGAACGCGTCGCCTCGCGGGTGGCCTTCCTGCAGGAGGGCCGGCTGCTGCTCGACCGCGCCCTGGACGAGGTCAAGGACGAAGTCGTGCGCATCCACGTGCCGGCCGCCGCGGCCGCACGCGTGCCGGCCGCGCTCCCGGGCGAGCTGGTGCGCCGCCAGACCGCCGGCGGCGAGCTGCAGCTGGTCGTGGCCGGCCGCAAGGGCTGGCAGGACCTGCTGCTGGTGGAAGGCGTGCGCGTCGACCGCCTGGGCCTGGAAGACCTGTTCATCGAGGTGGCCGGATGAGCGCCGCCCCGATCACCCCCCGCACCGTCTTGCGCGTGCCCGGCCCGATGCGCAGCGCCGTGGCCACCGGCGGCTGGACCTGGGCCATCATCGCCGCGGCCAGCGCCATCGGCCTGGTGCTGGCGCTGCTGGGCGATCCCTCGCCCCGGGCGCTCCTGGTGCCCGTCATGCTGGCCGCGTGCCTGACCGCGTTCTGGTCGTTCCTGGCCGGCGGCCGCCTGGTCGCCCAGGCCGTGGCGGCGTCGCGGCTGCGCCTGCCGCATGCGCTGCGCCATGCGATCGCCACCGGCGTGGCCATGATGGCGCTGGCAGTGCTGCCGCCGGCCGCGGTGCTGGCGCTGGCAAGCGGCGGCGGCTTCGCGATGGCCGCGTCGATCCTGGCGATCGGCGTGGCGACCGGGTTGCTGTGGGCCAGCATGCCGCCGTGGACGATGCTGCTGATGATCAACCTGGGCCTGTTCGCACGGTGGCTGCCGGAACCCATCGCCGCAGCGCTCGCCGAGCTGCTGCGCAGCCCCGCCGGGCTGGGCATGGTCGCGCTGGGGATCCTGCTGGCCTGCCCCTTTGCTGGCTGTGGATGCCACGCGATCCCGAAGGCGGATCGCCCTGGCAGGTCCCGGTCGCGGTGCAACTCGGCCGCGGCACTCCTTTCGCCTCGAACGCCGGCCAGCAGGCCGGCGCCCCGACCCCGCACACCCCGGTGGGGCGCGACCTGGCGCGGGCCCCGGAGCAGGCCCTGGGCATCGCCCTGGGCCCGGGCTTCGGCCGCAACTCGGCGCGCAACCTGCTGGTGGCGCAGGCACCGATCCTCATGGTGATGCTGCTGTGGCTGCTGCTCGGCGCCGTGGTGGTCGGCGGCAAGCTGAACATGGCCCTGGTCTTGGCGCCAACCCTGGTCTTCGCCAACGGCATGACCCCATTGGCGCGGCGGCTCGTCCTGTTCTGGCAGCCACGCCGGGGCCTGCACGAACTGGCGCTGCTGCCGGGCCTGCCGCCGCAGCCGGTGCCGGCGCTGGCCAGGGCCCTGGCGAAACAGGTCCTGGTCCATGCCCTGCCCGCGCTCGCCCTGGTGCTCGCCGTCGCCGTGGCCAGCGGCGCGAGCGCGGAGTATTGCGCGCTGCTGGCCTGGGCGAGCCTGGGCAGCCTGTCGCTGGCCTGGGGCTGGACCCTGGTGGCGCTGCACAGCCACGCCGGCCGCTGGTCGGTCCTGGTGCTGTCGATCCTGCTGCTCCTCGGCGAGCCGGTCATGCTGGTGGCCAACGAGGTGGCTGGGCCGATCCGCTGGCTACCGCCGCTCTGCGCCGCCGCGCTGGTCGCCGGCCTGGTCCTGCAGGCGCTCGGCATCCGCCGCCTGCGCGCCCTGCCGCATCCCTGGCTGGGCAACTGAACCCGCCCGCGCGGGCCTGGCGGCGACGCCCGGCCCGCGACGGCGGCGGCCCGTATAATTGCCGGCTTCCTGCCCGACCCTGCGCCTCCCGGCGCCATCCCCCATGTCCGATGTCCCAACCGAAGCCGCGCGCCGGCGCACCTTCGCGATCATTTCGCACCCCGACGCCGGCAAGACCACGCTGACCGAAAAGCTGCTGCTGTTCGGGGGCGCGATCCAGATGGCCGGCTCGGTCAAGGGCCGCAAGGCCGCCCGCCACGCCACCTCCGACTGGATGGCGCTGGAGAAGGAGCGCGGCATCTCGGTGACCTCCTCGGTGATGCAGTTCCCCTACGAGGGCCGCATCGTCAACCTGCTCGACACCCCCGGCCACGCCGACTTCGGCGAGGACACCTACCGCGTGCTCACCGCGGTGGACTCGGCGCTGATGGTGATCGACGTGGCCAAGGGCGTGGAGGAACGCACGATCAAGCTGATGGAGGTCTGCCGCCTGCGCGACACGCCGATCATGACCTTCGTCAACAAGCTCGACCGCGAGGGCAAGGACCCGATCGAGCTGCTCGACGAGATCGAGACCGTGCTGGGCATCAAGTGCGCGCCGGTGACCTGGCCGATCGGCATGGGCCAGCGCCTGAAGGGCGTGGTCCACCTGGTCAGCGGCGAGGTCCACCTGTACGAGCCGGGCCGCAACTTCACCCGCCAGGACTCGACCATCTTCCCGTCGCTGGACGCGCCGGGCCTGGAGGAGAAGATCGGCGCGGACATGCTCGCCAGCCTGCGCGAGGAACTGGAGCTGGTGCAGGGCGCGGCCGATCCGTTCGACAAGGACAAGTACCTGCGCGGCGAACAGACCCCGGTGTTCTTCGGCTCGGGCGTGAACAACTTCGGCGTGCAGCCGCTGCTGGACTTCTTCGTCGAGCACGCGCCGCCGCCGCAGCCGCGCGCCACCACCGGCCGCGAGGTCGCCCCGCAGGAGGAGAAGCTGACCGGCTTCGTGTTCAAGATCCAGGCCAACATGGACCCGCAGCACCGCGACCGCGTCGCGTTCATGCGCGTGTGCTCGGGCCGCTTCACCGCCGGCATGAAGGCCTTCCACGTGCGCAGCGGCAAGGAAGTGAAGCTGGCCAACGCCCTGACCTTCATGGCCTCCGACCGCGAGATCGCCGCCGAGGCCTGGCCGGGCGACGTGATCGGCATCCACAACCACGGCACCATCTCCATCGGCGACACCTTCACCGAGGGCGAGGCGCTGTCGTTCACCGGCATCCCCAACTTCGCCCCGGAGCTGTTCCGCCGCGCGCGGCTGAAGGACCCGCTCAAGCTCAAGCAGCTGCAGAAGGGCCTGGCCCAGCTGTCGGAGGAGGGCGCGACCCAGTTCTTCCGCCCGCTGATGAGCAACGACCTGATCCTCGGCGCGGTCGGCATGCTGCAGTTCGACGTGGTCGCCTACCGCCTCAAGGACGAGTACGGCGTGGACGCCAGCTTCGAGCCTGTCGGCGTGGCCACCGCGCGCTGGATCCAGTGCGACGACGCGAAGAAGCTGGAGGAATTCCGCGAGAAGAACGCCATGAACCTGGCGATCGACGCGGCCGGCGAGCTGGTCTACCTGGCCCCGACCCGGGTCAACCTGCAGCTGGCGCAGGAACGCGCGCCCTCGGTGCGCTTCCTGGCCACCCGCGAGCATGCGCACAGCGTGAGCGTGGACTGACCACGGCAACGGCGGCCGGCCTTCCCGGCCGCCGTTCGATGGCGCGCCTTACCGTACGGGTGCAAAACGCGCTGCGTTTGCTATAACGTGCGCGCCATGCCGGTCGCCCCTTCGCCTGCGCCAGACTCCAACCAGGACGCGACGTCGCTGCGCGACGAGATCGCCAATGCGCTGACCCACGGGCTCGGCGCCGCCGCGGCCCTGGCCGCCGGCGCGGTGCTGATCACGCTGGCGGCAATCTACGGCGACGGCTGGCAGCTGGCCAGCGCGATCGTGTTCGGGTTGGCGCTGCTGCTGCTGTACACCGCCTCCACCCTCTACCACGCGATCCAGCACCCGGTGGCCAAGGGCCGGCTGAAGGTGTTCGACCACTGCGCGATCTACCTGCTGATTGCCGGCACCTACACGCCCTTCACCCTGATCGGGCTGCGCGGCCCGTGGGGCTGGAGCCTGTTCGCCGCGATCTGGACCCTGGCCGCGGCCGGGGTGGTGTTCAAGCTGTTCTTCACCGGCCGCTTCAAGCGCCTGTCCACCGCGATCTACATCGCCATGGGCTGGCTGGTGGTCGTGGCGGCCAAGCCGATGCTGTCCTCGCTCGACGGCTGGACCCTGGGCTGGCTGCTGGGCGGCGGCGTCGCCTACACCCTGGGCACGGTCTTCTACCACCGCGAGTCGATCCCCTACTCGCATGCGATCTGGCACCTGTTCGTGATCGCCGGCAGCGTCTGCCACTTCGTCGCCGTCAGCGCCCAGGTGCTGTCGCCGCGCCTGCACGCGCTCTGAGGTCCCGCGCGGCCCCCGCGTTCGCGTGCCGTGCACGGCGCGCGCCGATACTGGGCGCATGGAACGCGCGCCTCCCCCACCGTCGCGCTTCGCCCGCCTGCGCCGCTGGCGGCCCTCGCGCACGGCCGGCTACGTGCTGGGCGCGCTGGCACTGGCATTGCTGGTGCTGGTGCTGCTGTTCGACTGGAACTGGTTCAAGCGCCCGCTCGAGCGCGCGGTGGGCGCGGCGACCGGACGCGAGTTCCGCATCGGCGGCGACCTGGACGTGGACCTGGGCCGCACCATCACCGTTTCCGCCGACCGGCTGAGCCTGTCCAACGCGGCCTGGTCCAAGCAGCCGCGCATGGCCGCGGCCGAACGGGTGGAAGTCGACATCGCGCCCTGGCCGCTGCTGGCGCTGCGCCTGCGGATGAAGGAGATCCGGGCGGTGCGCCCGGACATCCTGCTGGAAACGGATCCGGACGGCGAAGGCGGCAACTGGGAGCTCGGCGACGGCGACGACGAACCCGATCCGGATCCGCGCTGGCGGCTGGAGCGGCTGTGGATCGAGGACGGCCGCCTGCGCTTTGCCGACGCGGCCGCGCGCACGGACATCGACATCACCCTGGACAGCGTCGAAGGCGGCGACCGCGGCCAGGCGCCGGTCGCGGTCGCCGGCAAGGGCCACTGGCGCGGCGCCGCGTTCCGGCTGCAGGGCCAGGCCGCCTCGCCGCTGGAACTGGCCGACAGCGACACCCCCTACCGGATCGACCTGGACGCCCGCGCCGGCCGCACCCGGGCCAGTGCCAGCGGCACGCTCACCAACCCGTTCCGCTTCCGTACGTTCGACCTGCGCATGAAGCTCTCCGGCGCCGACCTGGAGGAACTGTACCCGCTGCTGGGCCTGGCCCTGCCGCCCTCGCCGCCGTACGCACTGGACGGTCGCCTGCGCCGCGACGGCGAGCTGTGGCGCTACGAGGGCTTCAAGGGCACGGTAGGCGACAGCGACCTGTCCGGCGACGTGCGGATCGACGCCTCCGGCGAGCGCCCGCTGTTCACCGCGCAGCTGCTCTCGCGCAAGCTTGATTTCGACGACCTGGCCGGCTTCCTCGGCGCGCCGCCGTCCGCGGGCGGCGACGAGACCGCCACCCCCGAGCAGGCGGCCGAAGCCGCACGCCGCGCCGCCAGCCCGCGCCTGTTCCCCGACAAGCCCTACGACCTGGCCAAGCTCAACGCCATGGACGCGGACGTGCGCTGGCGCGCGCAGGCAATCCACGCCCCCAGCCTGCCGATGATCGAGGACATGGACGCGCACCTGGTGCTGCAGGGCGGCCTGTTGCGGCTGCAGCCGCTGGATTTCGGCGTGGCCGGCGGCAAGGTGCGCGCGGACATCCGCATGGACGCGCGCAAGGCACCGATCCGCACCCGCCTCCAGGCCAGCCTGCGCGGGCTGGAACTGCCGAAGCTGTTCGCCAATGCCGAACTGGCGCAAGGCACGGCCGGGCGCATCGGCGGCGAGGTGCGGCTGGCCGGCGCCGGCAACTCGGTGGCTGCGCTGCTGGCGCAAGCGGACGGCGACGTCGCCGTGGGCATGGGCCGCGGCCGGGTCAGCAACCTGGTGATGGAACTGGCCGGGCTGGACATCGCCGAATCGCTTAAGTTCCTGCTCACCGACGACCGCCAGGTACCGATCCGCTGCGTCTTCGCCGACTTCGCCGTGGACGACGGGCTGATGACCTCGCGCGCGCTGGCGTTCGACAGCACCGACACGATCATCGTCGGCGAGGGCACGATCAGCCTGAAGGACGAAAGCCTGGACCTGCTGCTGCGCCCGCGCCCCAAGGACCGCAGCATCCTCAGCCTGCGCTCGCCGCTGCGGCTGGGCGGCACGCTCAAGGATCCCTCCTTCCGCCCGGACATGAAGGCGCTGGGCGTGCGCGGCGCGATCGCCCTGGCGCTGGGCAGCATCACCCCGCCGGCCGCGCTGCTGGCGACCTTCGAGACCGGCCCGGGCGAGGACAGCGACTGCGGCGGCAAGTACGCGCGCTGAAGCCGCGCGCTCAGCCTGCGATGTAGCGCTGCAGCTGCTCCAGTTCGACCTGCTGGTCGGCGATCACCGCCTTGACCAGGTCGCCGATCGAGATCACCCCGGTCACCCGGCCCTGCTCGACCACCGGCAGGTGGCGGATGCGGCGCTCGGTGACCAGCTGCATGCAGGCCGGCACCGGGGGTCGGGCCTGACCGTGACCACGTCGCCGGTCATGATCGCGCTGACCGGGGTATCGGCCGAGGAACGGCCCTGCAGCACGATCTTGCGCGCGTAGTCGCGCTCGGAAAGGATCCCGGCCAGCTCGTCGCCACGCATCACCAGCACCGCGCCGATCGACTTCTCCGCCATCAGCCGCACCGCCTCGATCACCGGCGCGTCGGGGGTTACGGCGAATACCTCAGCCGGCTTCTCCGCCAGCAGTTGACGTACCGTGCGCATGGACGCCTCCGTCCGCGGACTGTGGGGCCAAGGATACTCCCGCCGGCGCGTGCCAGGCGTCGACCAGGTACAGCGGCCGTTGCTTGGCCTCCTCGTACAGCCGGCCCAGGTACTCGCCGATGGTGCCCAGCGCGATCAGCTGCACGCCGCCGAGGAACAGGATCACCACCATCATCGTCGGCCAGCCGGCCACCCGGTCGCCCCACACCAGGGTCTTGAACACCACCGCGATCCCGGCGAAGAACGCCACCAGCGCGGTGAGCAGGCCCAGGTAGGTGGCGATCCGCAGCGGCGCGGTGGAGAAGCTGGTGATGCCTTCCAGGGCGAAGTTCCACAGCCGCCACAGCCCGAACTTGCTGCGCCCGGCCACGCGCGCGCCGCGCCGGTACGGCAGGGCCACGCGGCGATAGCCGACCCAGCCGAACAGCCCCTTCATGAAGCGGTGGCGTTCGCGCAGCTGGCGCAGCGCGGCCAGCACGCGCGGCGACAGCAGGCGGTAGTCGCCGGTGTCGGCCGGCACCGGGGTGTGCGACAGGCGCCCGATCACGCGGTAGAACGCGGCGGCGGTGCCGCGCCGCAGCCAGCTGTCGCCCTCGCGCGCGACCCGGGTGCCGTAGACGTCGTCGTAGCCCTCGCGCCAGCGCGCGACGAACTCGGGGATCAGCTCCGGCGGATCCTGGCCGTCGGCGTCGAGGATCATGGCCGCGCCCTCGGTGACCTGGTCCAGCCCGGCGGTCAGCGCGATCTCCTTGCCGAAGTTGCGCGACAGCCGCAGCAGCGCCACCTCCGGGTCGGCGGCGGCGATCTCCTGCAGCCGCTGCCAGGTGGCGTCGCGGCTGCCGTCGTCCACGTACAGGATGCGGCTGGCCACGCCCTCCAGCCCGTCCAGGGCACGGCGGATGCGCGGGTGCAGCAACGGCAGCGAGTCGGCTTCGTTGAAGCACGCCACCACCACGGTCAACAGGTCATGCCGCTGGTTGTCCATCCTGCCCATCGTACAGGCCCGCGCGGCGTGGCTCAGTCCAGCCGTTCCAGGTAGGCGGGGCCGCCGAGCTGGCGCACCTGGCGCTGGATCCACGCCGCGCGCCGCTGCACGTAGGGGCCGGGGCGCACGGCGTTGTAGCGGCGCGGCGAGGGCAGCACCGCGGCCAGGCGCGCGCACTCGCCTGGCGACAGGCGCGAGGCGTCCTTGCGCCAGTAGCTGCGCGCGGCGGCCTGGGCGCCGTAGATGCCATCGCCGAACTCGGCGATGTTGACGTAGACCTCCAGGATCCGGCGCTTGGGCCACAGCGCCTCGATCAGCACCGTGTACCAGGCCTCCAGGCCCTTGCGCACCCAGCTGCGGCCCTGCCACAGGAACAGGTTCTTGGCCACCTGCTGGCTGATGGTGCTGGCGCCGCGCACCCGGCGGCCGCGCGCGTTGTTCTCCATCGCCTTCTCGATCGCGTCCAGGTCGAAGCCCCGGTGGCGGGCGAAGTTCTGGTCCTCGGCCGCGATCACCGACATCGGCAGCGCCGGGGCGATGTGCTCCAGGTCGCGCCAGTCGTAGGCCACCCGGAAGTCCCGTTCGCCCGCGCGCCAGGCCTCGGCCTGGCGGGCCAGCATGAAGGCCGAGGCCGGCGGGTCGATGAAGCGCAGCAGCGCCACCTGGGCCGTGGTCGCGGCCACGAACAGCACCGGCAGCCACAGCAGCACGCGCAGCCAGCGACGGCGCCTGCGGCGGGGCGGATTGGAGGCGGGCTCAGCGATGGCGGCGGTTCCGGTGACGCGGTGGATGCGCGGCGCGATGGTAGCGGCTCCGGCGTGAGCGTCCAGCACCGCTTGGAAACCGCGGCCGCCGGGCGCATTGTGTGGCGATGGATACCAACAGCCCCTCCCCCGTCCCCGCCGCCGGTGACCTGCGCGGCCGCTTCCTCCTGCCCGCCGCCGGCGTTCGCGGCGTCTACGTGCGCCTGGCCGGCAGCTGGCGCGAACTGCTGTCCCATGCCGCCTACCCGTCCGGCGCCACCGCGCTGCTGGGCGAGGCGGTGGCCGCCGCGGCGCTGTTCACCAGCCATGTGAAGGTCGACGGCCGGCTGTCGGTGCAGCTGCGCGCCAGCGGCCCGCTGCGCTCGCTGTTCGCCGAGTGCACCGCCGCCGGCACCGTGCGCGGCATCGCCCGCCTGGAGGACGGGGCCGACGCCCCGCGCGCGCCCTCGCAGCTGGGCGAGGACGCGCTGCTGGCAGTCACCGTGGAGAACCCCGGGCTGGACCCGCGCGAACCGCTGCGCTACCAGAGCCTGGTGGCCCTGGGCGGCGCCGAGTCCCTGGCCGAGGCCTTCGAGGACTACTTCCGCCAGTCCGAGCAGCTGCCCACCCGCCTGCTGCTGGCCGCCGACGGCGAGCACGCCGCCGGCCTGATGCTGCAGAAGCTGCCCGGCGAGGAAGGCGACGCCGACGCCTGGAACCGCGTCGGCGCCCTGTTCGAGACCCTGGGCGAGGCCGAGCTGCTGGCGACCCCGCCGCGGCTGCTGGTGCACCGCCTGTTCCACGAGGAAGACCCCCAGCTGCTGGAGGAGCACGCGGTCGCCTTCGGCTGCTCCTGCTCGGTGGAGCGGGTGGAGGGCATGCTGCGCAGCCTGGGCGAGGAGGAGTTCCGGGCGGCCGCCGCGGCCACCGGCCAGGTCGACGTCCGCTGCGAATTCTGCGGCCGCGAGTACCACTTCCCCCTGGACCGGATTGGGGTATTGTTTGGGTCGCCGGCGCAGCCCAACGCACCGGCGCCGGAGCGCCTGCAGTAGGGGCATGACGCTGCTCCACCGACGAGCTGGCTGTCCACGGGGAGGAACGGCGCTTGTTAATCATTCGTAAAGCCCATACGATGCAGGCTCTGACCGCACGGGAACTCCCGTGCCGTCCGCTGGTCTGAAAGGAAGCCATGTCCCTGCGCCGTCCGCCCCTGCTGGCCCTTGCCCTGTCCGCGCTGATCGCGGCGGCGGGCGCGCATGGCCAGGTGCGGGCGGGTTCCGAGCAGGCCGTGCTGCCGGTGTGGAACAAGGGCAGCGGCAAGGTCGAGGCCCTGCTGCTGCTGGAGCCGGCGCGTGGCAACCGCCCCGGTTCGCCGGGTTCGACCTGGCGCTTCGGCAGCGAGTCGCTGGACGCGGCCTTCGGCCTCGGCGCCGGCGACTCGCTGGGCCTGCTGTGCAGCAATACCAGCGGCACCAGCGTGAACAGCCTCGCCAGCAGCTGCCTGCTGGCGTCCCTGGGCAACGACCACGAGGCCAGTGGCCGCCGCCTGTCGGCCAGCGCCAGCGTCGGCCGCCAGGGCAACCGCCTCGGCGTGGCCGCCGGGACCGTGCGCGATGCCTCCCTGCCGGGCTGGCTGTCGGCCGAAGCCTCCGGCACCCCGCTGGCCGGTGCCGGCAAGCTCGAGCAGAACGACCTGCAGGTGTTCGGCCAGAAGGACATCGGCAGCGAGGCCTACGTCTCCATCGCCGGCACTTATGCGCGCGCGCGTCTGGTACCGGTAACCGAAGCGCCGGGCCTGGCCCATCGCTGGGACAGCAAGTCGCTGAGCGTGGGCGGCGGCTACGGCCCGTTCAGCGCCAACATCATCGGCCGCGTGGTCGAGGTCAACGGCCAGCCGGGCAACAAGTGGGAAGGCCTGGGCCTGGGCCTGACCTGGCGCACGCCGTGGAGCGGCCAGCTCACCGTCGGCGCCGAGAACGTGGTCACCCGCGGCAAGAACCCGTTCGCCCCGTCCAACCTCGACGCCGAGGAAGGCACCGTCCCCTACGTGCGCTACGAGCAGGGCCTGTGACCTGCTGAGCGGGCAGTTGGCGCCACGGCGGCGCGGCGCGCAGGCTCCCGGCGCACGCAACCATCGATCCATTCCTTCCCTGTCCGGATGACCGGCACGTCCGCGTGCGCGATCGGCTGCGGACCTGCCGCACGCACGTCCGGGGTGCCCGGCGCGCATCCGCATGCCGATGCGTGCTCCTGCCCCGGCGTCCGCCGGTCGCCTCACGGAAGAAGCCGGCCACCGCGCTGCGATGGCCGGCTGTGGACTGCGTTCCGGGTTACTGCCGCAGCGCCTCGATCGGGTCCAGCTGCGAGGCCTTGCGTGCCGGGTAGTAGCCGAAGAACAGCCCGGTGGCCACCGAGAACGCCGCGGCCAGGGTGATCACCTTGCCGTTGAGCTGGATCGGCAGGTCGGTGTTGAAGTGGCCCACCAGCAGCGCGCCGGCGATGCCGAACAGGATGCCCAGCAGGCCGCCGCCCAGCGACAGCAGCATGGCCTCGGCCAGGAACTGCCGGCGCACGTCCGAAGGACCGGCGCCCACCGCCAGGCGCAGGCCGATTTCCTTGATCCGCTCGGTCACCGACACCAGCATGATGTTCATGATGCCGATGCCGCCGACGACCAGCGAGATCGTCGCCACCGCGCCAAGCAGCCAGGACATCTGCCGGGTGGTCTCGTTGCGGGTGGCCACCAGCTGCGACACGTTGCGCACCTGGAAGTCGTCGGCCGCGCCCGGGTCGATGCGGTGGCGCTGGCGCAGCAGCGACTCCACCTCGCCCTGCACGTAGGCCAGGTCGTCGGCATGGGCCACGGTCAGCGAGATGTCCATCACCGCGCCTGGCGGCAGGCCCATGGCGCCCATCAGGCGGCGGCGCGCGGTCTCCAGCGGCACCATCACCACGTCGTCCTGGTCGCGGCCGAAGCCGCTCATGCCCTTGGGCCTGAGGGTGCCGACCACGGTGAAGTTGGTGCGGCCGATGCGCACCGTCTCGCCGATGCCGGTGCCGGCGCCGAACAGCTCGCGGCGCACGGTCTCGCCCAGCAGCACCACCTTGTCGCCGTTGAAGTGCTGCGGCTCGAACGCGCTGCCGCTGGCGACCTGCCAGCCGTTGATCTGCAGGAAGTCCGGCTGGATGCCCTGCCAGCTGGTGGACCAGTTGTTCTCCGCGTACACGATCTGGCTGCTGCCGCGCAGCGAGGCGGAGACCAGCTGCACCTCGGGGATCTCCTCGCGGATCGCCTCGGCATCGCCCTCGGTGAGGGTGTAGAAGCTGCTGGCGCTCATGCGCACGCCGCCCATGGCGCGCTGCACCTGCGGGCCGATGTCCAGCTTCTGCGCGCCCAGGCCGGCAAGCTGGCGCTCGATCTCCGCCTGCGTGCCCTGCCCGACCGACACCATCACGATCACCGCGGCGATGCCGATGATCACGCCCAGCGAGGTCAGCGCGCTGCGCATCCAGTTGCCGCGCAGCGCGAAGACCGCGGTGCGCAGGATGTCCATGAAGGTCATGGGCCCACCTCCTCGTGCGTGGCCTCGTGCAGCTGGCCGTCGCGCATCACGCAGATGCGGTCGGCATGGCGGGCGACGTGCGCGTCGTGGGTGATCAGGACCACGGTGTGGCCTTCGTCGCGCAGGCGCTTGAACAGGGCCAGGATTTCCTCGCCGGTGCGGCTGTCCAGCGCGCCGGTGGGCTCGTCGGCCAGCAGCAGCGGCGGGTTGTTGATCAGCGCGCGGGCGATCGCCACGCGCTGCTGCTGGCCGCCGGACAACTCGTTGGGACGATGGTCCACGCGCGTACCCAGGCCCACCGCCTCGAGCGCCGCGCGCGCCCGCTCGTGGCGTTCGGCCACAGGCACGCGGGCATAGCCCAGCGGCATGGCCACGTTCTCCAGCGCGGTCATGCGCGGCAGCAAGTGGAAGCCCTGGAACACGAAGCCGATCTTCTCCCGGCGCAGGGTCGCCAGTTCCTCCGCGTCCAGGGTGGACACGTCCACCCCGTCGCACAGGTACTGGCCGCCGCTGGGCGTGTCCAGGCAGCCGATCAGGTTCATCAGCGTGGACTTGCCCGAGCCGGAGGGGCCCATGATGGCGAGGAACTCGCCCGGCATGACCGTCAGGTCCACGTCGCGCAGGGCCACCACCTCGGCCTCGGTGCCCGGCGAGTACACCTTGCGCAGGCCGCGGGTCTCGATCACCGGGGTGACCGCGGCGCCCGCCGCCTTCGGGGACTGCGCGCTCATCGCGAGGCCGCCCGCTCGCCGGTCACCAGCAGGTCGCCTTCCTTGACGCCGCCGGCGATCTCGGTGCTGCTGCCGTCGCTGGCACCGACCCGGACCACCACCGGGACCGGCCGGTTGTTCTGCAGCCGGTAGACGGTCACCCGGCGCGCGCCGGCAAGGTTGGCCAGCTCGCGCTCCACCGCCTGGCGCTGCACCTCGTCCAGGGTGGCGAAGAAGCCGGCGAAATCCTGCTGGAAGCGCTCGAGCATGCGCTGGCGCATCTGCCCGCCGGCGTTGGCCTGCTGCTGGCGGGCGCCGCCCATCATCATCATCGGCGGGCCGCCAGCGCCCGGGCGCTGCTGCGGCGTGGCCTGGCGCGAGGCCTCCATCGCTTTGCGCATTTCCTCCTGGCGCTGGCGCGCGGCGGCCAGGTCGGCCTCGAACGCGCTCTTCTGCGCCGGGGCCAGGTCCATGCCGGCCACGAACGCTGCCAGGTCCTCGAGCATGCCGGCGCCGCGCGGGCCGCGTCCCGGGGCCGCGGCGGCGGCGGGCTGGTCGGCCGGCTTGTAGCGCAGCGCGGCGTTGGACACCTTGAGCACGTCGTCGCGGCGGCTGACTTCGATCTCGGCGTTGACGGTCAGGCCCGGCAGCAGGGTGCCGTCGCTGTTGTCCACGCTCACCACCACCGGGTAGGTCACCACGTTGTTGTTGGTGGTCGCCGCCAGGCGCACCTGCTGCACCTCGCCACGGAACTGGCGGTCGGGGAAGGCGTCGACGGTGAAGCTCACGCGCTGGCCGGGCTTGACCTGGCCGATGTCGGCCTCGTCCACCGACAGCTCGATCTTCATCTTCGACAGGTCCTCGGCGATGGTGAACAGCTCCGGGGCCTGCAGGCTGGCGGCCACGGTCTGGCCGGGCTCGATGCTGCGGG
The DNA here is from genome assembly GCF_000283075.1 of Pseudoxanthomonas sp. GW2. Classification (NCBI taxonomy): domain Bacteria; kingdom Pseudomonadati; phylum Pseudomonadota; class Gammaproteobacteria; order Lysobacterales; family Lysobacteraceae; genus Pseudoxanthomonas; species Pseudoxanthomonas sp. GW2. The sequence continues at coordinate 29,270 of NZ_ALIP01000156.1, read as the reverse complement.
TCAGGACCACGCCATTGACCGGCGAGCGGATCACGGTGCGCTCCAGGTTGACCCGGGTGGTCTCGGTGGAGGCGGCCTGCTGCCGGATCTGGGCCTGGGCCGAGGCGACCTGGGCCCGGGCCTGGTCCAGCGCCGCCTTGGCCAGGTCCACGTCGCTGCGCGCGATCAGCTGGCGCTCGACCAGGGCGGCCTTGCGCTGGTAGTCGGCCTCGGCGTTGGCCAGGGCGGCCTGGGCCTGGCGCAGGCTGGCCTGGGCGCTGGCGACCTGGGCATTGCCCTGGGCGATCTGCGCCTCGTAGGTCTTCGGGTCGATCCGGGCCAGCACCTGGCCCTCGGTCACCCGGTCGTTGTAGTCGACCAGCACCTCCAGCACCTGGCCGGAAATCTGGCTGCCCACGGTCACGGTCGAGGTGGCGCTGAGGGTGCCGGTTGAGGAGATGGCCACGCGGATGTTGCCGCGCTCCACCGGCGCGGTGCGCCACGCCGCTTCGGCGTCGCGGCTCGCGCCCCCCCAGTACCAGGCAGCGCCTCCGAGGAGGGCCAGGACGAGCACGCCGCCGGCCAACGGCAGCCAGCGGGGACGGGAATTCGGACGCGAGGTTCGGCTCATGGGCGCATGGATGGGAGGACTACCCCGGTTAACGCACGACCCGGGGATCGGTTGACGCCCGCCGGTGGGAAACGTTCAGCCCTGCAGGTACGGGTCGGTGCCCGGTGGCGGCTGGCTGCTGAAGCGGACCCGGGCAGTGGTGCCGCTGTCCAGGGTGCTCTCCAGCTCGATGGTCCAGCCGAAGCGCTCGCACAGCCGGCGCACGATCGACAGGCCCAGGCCGGTGCCGACCGGGTACTCGGGGCGGGCGCGGTAGAACGGCTCGAACGCCCGCGCCAGGGCCTCGGCCGACATGCCGATGCCGGTGTCGCGCACCTGTACCAGGCCCTCGTGTACGGTGACTTCGACCAGGCCGCGGTCGGTATAGCTGCAGGCGTTGCGCAGCAGGTTGCCGAGCACCACGTGCAGCACCCGCGGCGGGGCGTAGATGCGCGGCGCGCCCTCGCAGGCCACCTGCAACTCCACCGGCTTGTCGCCCAGCAGCATGCGCGCCTTGAGCGCCTCCTCGTGGACCACCTCGCACACGTCGAACCACTCGCTCTGCGGGACCACGTCCGGCTCGCGGGCCAGGATCAGGAAGGCATCGACCACCGCCTCCATGTCGCGCCCGGCGCGCTGGATCCGGCGCAGGCTGCGCGCCAGGCGCGGCTCCAGGGTCTCGTCGGCCAGGGCCATGTCGCTGGCCACCCGGATCACGGTCAGCGGGGTGCGCAGCTCATGGCTGGCGTCGCGGGTGAAGTTGCGCTCGCGGGTCAGCTGCGCCTCGACCCGCTCGCCCAGCGCGTGCAGCGCCCCGGCCAGCTGCCGCGCCTCGCCCTGCATGTCTGCCGGCAGCCGGTCCGGCGCCAGCGCGGCGATGTCCGGCCGCCGCGGATCCCAGCGCGAGACCTGGCGCGCCAGCCAGGCCACCGGCGAGACCAGGCGCTTGGACGATTTGTAGGTAAGCCAGGTCGCGCCGTAGATCGCGAACAGCGCCAGCATCGCCGGCAGCACCGCGAACCACCAGGCCAGGCGGTTGGCCTGCTCGCGCAGGAAGGCGACGTACAACGTGCCCTGCGGTTTGCGCTCGACCCAGACCATCTGGCCTTCGGACTTGAGCTCGTGGAAGCCCGGGGCGAGCCCGCGCAGGTAGGCCGGCAACGCTTCGGCCGAGCCACCCGGCTCGACCAGGTAGGCGCGCAGCGAGAAGGTATTGGGCGGCGGCTGTGCGGCCGCGGATTCGCGCAGTTCCCAGTAGTGGCGGGCCTCCTCCTGCAGCGAACTGCGGATGAAGCTGTACTTGAACAGCGTGCCGACCACGAAGAAGGCGATCACGATCGCCAGGCTCGCCATCACCACCTGCAGGATGAAGGCGATACGGATCTTGCGGGAAAGGCCGTGGGGCATGGGGGCATTCAACACGGGACGGCGCGAGTGTAGGCCCGCGCGCATCGCCGTTCCGTGAGTGGGTGGACCGGGCCCCGCGCCCCCGTGGCCAAGGCGGCCGGACAGCCGGCCGCCGTCTTGCGTTCCATTCCCCCTGTTTCCCCTTCGGCTACCTGGTCACGCGGTGACCGGCTGCGCGATGTCCGCCACCCGGTACCCGGCGCTCTGCACGGTATGCAGCAGCGGGCGGTCGAACGGCTTGTCGATCACCTTGCGCAGGTTATACAGGTGGCTGCGCAGGGTGTCCGAATCGGGCAGGCTGTTGCCCCAGATCTCGCGCTCGATCTCCTGGCGGCTGACGACCCTGGGCGACTCGCGCATCAGGATGGTCAGCAGCTTCAGGCCGATCGGCGACAGCTGCAGCTCCACGCCGCCGCGGGTCACGCGCATGCTGACCGGATCCAGCACCAGGTCGGCCACGGTCAGCACCTCCGAGCCCACCTGGCGGCGCTCGCGCCGGATCAGCGCGCGCAGGCGCGCCTCCAGCTCCTGGATCGCGAACGGCTTGGTGAGGTAGTCGTCGGCGCCGTGGCCGAGGCCGGTGAGCTTGTCGTCCAGGGTGTCGCGCGCGGTCAGCATCAGCACCGGCGTCGACTTGCGCGCATCGCTGCGCAGCCGGCGGCAGACCTCGATGCCGTCCAGGCGCGGCAGCATCAGGTCAAGCACCACCGCGTCGTAGCTGTTCTCGGCCGCCAGCCGGTAGCCGTCCAGTCCGTCGGCGGCGTAGTCGACTTCGAAGCCACGGCTTTCCAGGTATTCCCCGATCATCTCGGAGATGTTGCGGTTGTCTTCGACGACCAGCACCAGCCCTGAGGTTTCTTTGCCCTGACGCATGTTTCGGACGCTCCGTATCGGGTTTTCAGCTTTGTGAAACATGCCGCAGCCCCGGTGGATGGGGCGTGAAGGCGGCGACCGCTACAGCAACGGCCGCAGCGCCGGCCAGACATTGTCCAGCAGCCGCGGCTGGGCCGCGGCGGTGGGGTGCAGGCCGTCAGCCTGCATCAGCCCTTCTTCCAGGGCCACGCCCTCCAGGAAGAACGGGACCAGGGCCACGCCCTGGCGCTGGGCCAGGCCCTCGTAGGTGCGGCGCAGGCGCTCGCGGTAGGCCGGGCCGTAGTTGGGCGGGACGTCGATGCCCAGCAGCAGCACCCGGGCGCCGGCGGCGGTGCCAAGCTCGACCATGCGCCGCAGGTTGGCCTCCAGCTGGGCCGGGGCCAGGCCGCGCAGGGCGTCGTTGCCGCCCAGCTCGATCACCAGCACCGAAGGACGGTGTTTTTCCAGCAGCGCAGGCAGGCGGGTCAGGGCGCCGGCGCTGGTCTCGCCACTGATGCTGGCGTTGACCACCGGCCGTGCCAGGGACGGCTCGGCCTGCAGCTTCCGCTCCAGCAGGCTGACCCAGCCGGTGCCTCTGGGTATGTTGTGCTCTGCGCTGAGGCTGTCACCGACCACCAGCACCGGGCCCCTGGCCCGGGCCTGCGGCGCGGCCAGCAGCGGACCTGGCAGCAGCAGCGCCGCCAGCAGGACCGCCAGCGCGCGGCCCATGGCCGTCCCCCACCTGAACTTGCGCATCCGGAGCCTCCCATCGATACCCACACCCTGACCAGCATAGCCAGCGCCATCGAGGTCCGCGGCGTGGGCAAGTCCGCGGCCGGCCCCGAGGGCGAGGTCCGCATTCTCGACAGCGTCGACCTGAGCGTGGCTGAAGGCGACAGCGTCGCCATCGTCGGCGCCTCCGGCTCGGGCAAGACCACCCTGCTGGGCCTGCTGGCCGGGCTGGACCTGCCCACCCGCGGCAGCATCGCCCTCGCCGGCCAGCGCCTGGACCAGCTGGACGAGGAAGCCCGCGCCGCGCTGCGCGCGCGCGAGGTCGGCTTCGTGTTCCAGAGTTTCCCCCTGCTGCCCTCGCTGCCCGCCGAGGAGAACGTGGCCCTGCCACTGGAACTGGCCGGGCGCGAGGATCCGGCGCGGGTGGCCGAGGTGCTGGCCGCGGTCGGCCTGGAGCACCGCCGCCGGCACCATCCGCGGCAGCTTTCCGGCGGCGAGCAGCAGCGCGTGGCCCTGGCCCGCGCCTTCGTTGCCAGGCCGCGGATCCTGTTCGCCGACGAGCCCACCGGCAACCTCGACCAGGCCACCGGCCAGCACGTCAGCCAGCTGCTGTTCGAGCTCAACCGCAGCAACCGCACCACTCTGGTCATGGTGACCCACGACCTGGCCCTGGCACGGCGCTGCCACCACGTCTACCGGCTCGACCCCGGCCGCCCGGTGCGGCTGGGCGAAGGCGGGGAAGGCGCATGAACGTGCTGCGCCACGCGGCGCGCTCGCTGCGCCGCGAGTTCCTTTCCGGCGACCTGCTGACCCTGTTCGCCGCGCTGGTGCTGGGCGTGGCGGCGATGACCGCGGTCGGCACCCTGGTCGACCGGGTCACCCTGGCGCTGGCCTCCAGCGCGGCCGAGGTGGTCGGCGGCGACCTGGGCGTGCAGGGACGCACCGACCCGCCCGCCGAATTCACCGCCGAAGCGCGCGCGCGTGGCCTGGCGGTCGCGCGTCTGGTGACCTTCCCCAGCGTGCTGTTCCATGGCGATTCCAGCCAGATGGCCACGATCAAGGGCGTGGACGGTGCCCATCCGCTGCGCGGCCGCCTGCGCGTGGCGAGCGATACGGCAGGCCTGCAGGTTGCCGATGCCGGCGGCCCACCGCCGGGCGAGGCCTATGCCGATCCGCGCATCCTGGTCGGCCTGGGCGTGGAGGTGGGCGACAGCATCGAGCTGGGCAGCAGCCAGGTGCGCATCACCCGCGTGCTGTTGTCCGAACCGGATGCCTCCGGCGGGCTGATGGAGATGGCGCCGCCGCTGCTGGTGCACCGCGACGACGTCGAGGCCGCCGGCCTGCTCGGCCCAGGCAGCCGCGCCGGCTACCGGCTGATGTTCGCCGGCCCGCCGGCGGCGATCGCGGGCATGCGCGAATGGCTGCAACCGCGCCTGCAGCCCGGCCAGCGCCTGGTCGGGGTGGAGGACGCGCAGCAGGGCCTGCGCAATGCCTTCGACCGCGCCGGCCGCTTCCTCGCCCTGGCCGCGCTGCTGGCAGTGCTGCTGGCCAGCGTGGCCACCGCGCTGGCCGCCAACCGCTTTGCCCTGCGCCGGGTGGACGCGGTGGCGATCCTGCGCTGCCTGGGCGCGCGCCAGCGCGACATCCTCGCCTCGCTGGCGGTGCAGCTGGTGCTGCTGGCCATCCCCGCCTGCGCCCTGGGCGTGGGCCTGGGCATGCTCGCCCAGGTCGCCCTGGTCGAGGTGCTGGGCAGCCTGGTGCCGGCGCGGCTGCCGCTGCCGCAGGCCGCGCCGATGCTGGCCGGCGCCGGCATCGGCCTGCTGATCCTGCTCGGCTTCGGCCTGCCGCCGCTGCTGCGCCTGCGCGGGGTGCCGCCGATGCGCGTGCTCAACCGCAGCTTCGCCGCCCTGCCCGCGACCTCGCTGCTGGCCTACGTGGCCGCGCTCGCCGCCACCGTGGCGCTGGCGGTGTACGCCACCGGCGATGCGCGGCTGGCCGCCTGGGTGCTAGGCGGCCTGGCGGTGCTTGCCCTGCTCGCGGCCGCCGCGGGCGCCAGCCTGCTGTGGCTGCTGGGACGGCTGCAATCGCGCCTGCATGGCCCGTGGCGGCTTGGCCTGGCCGCGCTGGCGCGGCGCCGCGGCCTGGCCGTGGTGCAGCTGGTGGGCCTGTCGCTGTCGCTGTGCGCGCTGTTGCTGCTGGCGGTGGTCGGCCCCGGCCTGCTCGGGCAATGGCGCGAGCGCCTGCCGCCGGACACGCCCAACCACTTCCTGCTCAACGTGCAGCGCGACCAGGCCCAAGCGGTGGAACAGGCACTGCGCGGAATGGGCGTGGCCGATCCGGACCTGCAGCCGTTCGGCACTGGTCGCCTGGTCGCGATCAATGGCAAGCCGCCGCAGCGGACCGCGGTGGACGAAGGCGACGACGGCAACGACGCCGACCGCCCGGTGAACTTCTCCTGGCGCCACACGTTCCCGCCGGCCAACACCCTGCTCGAAGGCGCGTTCTGGAGCGAGACCACCGACGCCGCCGAGGCCTCGATCGAACAGGGCTGGGCCGGCCGCTACGGCATCGGCCTGGGCGACAGCCTGACCCTGCAGCTGGGCGAACAGGAACGCACCTTCACCGTCACCAGCATTCGCAAGGCCGACTGGGATTCGTTCCGGGTCAACTTCTTCGTCCTGCTCAATGCCGGCGCGGTGGGCGATGCGCCATACAACCTGATTTCCAGCTTCCACCTGCCCTCCGGCCGCACCGCGGCGCTGGCGCCGGTCGTGCGCGAGTTCCCGAACGTCTCGGTGCTGGAGATCGAGGCGTTGCTGGAGCGGGTGCGCGAGGTGATCGAACGCGTGGCCCAGGCGGTGCAGCTGGTGATGGGCTTCAGCCTGGCCGCCGGCGTGCTGGTGCTGCTGGCGGCGCTGCAGGCCACCGCCGGCGAACGCCGCTACGACAGCGCGGTGCTGCGCACGCTCGGCGCGCGCCATGGCCAGCTGCGCGGCGCGGTACTGGTGGAGTTCGGGATGCTGGGGCTGGTCGCGGCGCTGCTGGCGGTGTCGGCGGCGGCGGTGATCGGCGCGCTGGTCTCGCGCCAGTTGTTCGAGCTGGCGCTGTCGCCGCCGTGGCCGGCGCTGCTGGGCGGCGGCGCGATCGGCATCGCGCTGAGCCTGGTGGCCGGCTGGTCGGGCACCCGCGCCATCCTGCGCACGCCGCCGATGCTGGCGTTGCGCCAGTACTGAGGCCACTGCCGCGGCCCGCCCGGGCCGCGGCGGTGGATTATCCTGCGCGCCTCATCCCTGCCCTGCGGCCCGACGATGCCCGCCCTGCCCCTGTCGAACTACCTCGTCCCGGTGCTGTTGCTGCTGGCCAGCAACGTGTTCATGACCTTCGCCTGGTACGGCCACCTCAAGTACAAGAGCGCGCCGCTGTTCATGGCGATCGTGGCCAGCTGGGGCATCGCCTTCTTCGAGTACAGCCTGATGGTCCCGGCCAACCGCATGGGCAGCGGGGTGTACTCGGTGGTCCAGCTCAAGACCATCCAGGAGATCATCACCCTGGTGGTGTTTGCCGGCTTCTCGGCCTGGTACCTGGGCCAGCCGCTGAAGTGGAACCACTACGCGGCCTTCGCCCTGATCGTGGGCGCGGCCTTCCTGATGTTCTACGACGGCGGCAGCGCGGCCTCGCACTGAACCGCATGCGGCGTACTCAGGCCTGCCTGGGCGCGAACATGATCACCGCCATCCCGGCCAGGCACAGGGCCACGCCCAGCAGGTCCCAGCGGGTGGGGCGCACGCCGTCCACCGCCCACAGCCAGGCCAGCGCGGTGCCGATGTAGCCCCCGCCATAGGCGGCATACACCCGACCCGTCGCGGTCGGGTGCAGGGTCAGCAGCCAGGCGAACACCGCCAGGCTCAGTGCCGCCGGCAGCAGCAGCCAGGCGCTACCGTCATTGCGCAGCCATGACCACACCAGCCAGCAGCCGAGGATCTCGGCGATGGCGGTGGCCACGAACAGCGCGAAGGTGGTCACGCCGCCCCCGCGCCCTCGCGTTCGGCCTGCTTGACCTGTTGCCACAGCGCTTCCTGTTGCTCCAGGGTGAGGGTCGGCAGCGGCGTGCCGGCGGCCGCGGCCAGTGCCTCCATCGCGCGGAAGCGGCGTTCGAACTTGTGGTTCGCGCGGCGCAGCGCGGCGCCCGGATCGACCTTGGCGTGCCGGGCGACGTTGGCGGCGACGAACAGCAGGTCGCCGATCTCGTCCTCCAGGCGCTCGCGGTTGGCGGCCACGTCGCCGCGCGCGAACTCGGCGCGCACCTCGGCGATCTCCTCCTGCAGCTTCTCCAGCACCGGCTCCGGGCCGGGCCAGTCGAAGCCGGTGCGCGCGGCGCGCGACTGCAGCTTCACCGCGCGCTGCCATTCCGGCAGGCCGCGGGAGATGCCGGCCAGGGCCGAGGTGTCCTGCTCGCCGGCTGCTTGGCGCTCGGCGCGCTTGATCGCCTCCCAGTTGAGGGTCTGCTCCTCGGCATCGGCGAAGCTGGCCTCGCCGAACACGTGCGGGTGGCGGCGCACCATCTTGTCGCTGATCGCGTTGGCCACGTCGTCGAACGCGAACGCGCCCTGTTCGGCGGCCATCTGCGCATGGAACACCACCTGCAGCAGCAGGTCGCCCAGTTCGTCCTTCAGCGCGGCCAGGTCCTTGCGGTCGATCGCGTCGGCGACTTCGTACGCCTCCTCGATGGTGTACGGGGCGATGGTGGAGAAATCCTGTTCCAGGTCCCAGGGACAGCCGCCCTGCGGGTCGCGCAGGCGGGCCATGATCGCCAGCAGGCGGTCGATTGGTCGTTCGGTAGGCATGGCGCGAACTCTAGCAGGGAACCTGGCCGGCTCCAGCTCCAGCTCCAGCTCCAGCAACAGCAAGAGCAAGAGCAAGAGCAAGAGCAAGAGCAAGAGCAAGGGCAAGGGCAAGGGCAAGGGCAAGGGCGCTGGCTTCGGAGGGGGCCGCCGCATCCACGCATGCCGGTGCACCGCGCGGACGGACGTCCTGTCCGTACGCGCGGCCGTGGCACGTCCATGTGCCACTTGCCCCGGCATGCGCGGATACGGCGTCCTCGGTGAGCGTCAGGTCGGCCAGCTTCGTTGACGCCCGGTCAAGTTCCGCAGGCCTGGCGAGACCGTAGGCGCCATTTGGCCAGGAGTGGCCGGGCCAAGCCCCCCGAAGCGCCAGCAGGACCTGCCAGGCCGGGCAGGCCTTGGCCGCGGTAGCGGGTGCGCGCATGGACGTGCGCCCGGGCGGCCACCGCAGGCCTGGCCTGTCGCGGCGCCGTCCGAAGCTACGCGCCCGGAGAACGCATTCGGCGGGAGCAGCGGATAAAAAGTCCGGTGCGCAAAAGGAAAAGCCGGCGCCTTCGCGGCGCCGGCTTCCGGTCACAGGGGGCGCTGGGTCGCGCCAGGCCTCAGCCGCCGCGCGCCTGCAGGGCGGCCACGGCCGGCAGGGTCTTGCCTTCCAGGAACTCGAGGAAGGCGCCGCCGCCGGTGGAGATGTAGCTGACGTCCTTTTCGATGCCGTACTTGTCCACCGCCGCCAGGGTGTCGCCGCCGCCGGCGATGGAGAACGCCTTCGATTCGGCGATGGCGCGGGCCAGGGTCTCGGTGCCCTTGCCGAAGGCATCGAACTCGAACACGCCCACCGGGCCGTTCCAGACCACGGTGCCGGCGGACTTGATGAGCCCGGCGTACTGCGCGGCGGTCTGCGGGCCGATGTCCAGGATCATGTCCTCGGCGCCGACCTGGTCGACCGGCTTGACCGTGGCCGGGGCGTCGGCGGCGAACGCCGGGGCCACCACCACGTCCACCGGCAACGGGATCTGCGCGCCGCGCGCCTGGGCATCGGCGGCGATCTTCTTCGCCGTCTCCAGCAGGTCGGCCTCGTACAGCGACTTGCCGACGTTGTAGCCGGCCGCGGCGATGAAGGTGTTGGCGATGCCGCCGCCGACGATCAGCTGGTCGACCTTGCCGACCAGGTTGGTCAGCAGCTCCAGCTTGGTCGAGACCTTGCTGCCGGCGACGATGGCCAGCAGCGGGCGCGCCGGGTTGTCCAGCGCCTTGGCCAGTGCATCCAGCTCGGCCATCAGCAGCGGCCCGCCGGCGGCCACCGGGGCGAAGCGGATCACGCCGTGGGTCGAGGCCTGGGCGCGGTGCGCGGTGCCGAAGGCGTCCATCACGAACACGTCGCACAGCGCCGCGTACTTCCTCGCCAGCGCCTCGTCGTCCTTGCCCTCGCCGACGTTCATGCGGCAGTTCTCCAGCAGCACGACCTGGCCAGGCTTGACCTCGACGCCGTCGACCCAGTCCTTCACCAGCGGTACGTCCACGCCCAGCAGCTCGGACAGGCGCGCAGCCACCGGCGCCAGCGAATCAGCCTCGCTCCACTGGCCTTCCTTGGGCCGCCCCAGGTGCGAGGTGACCATCACCGCGGCGCCCTTCTCCAGTGCCAGCTTGAGCGTCGGCACCGAGGCGGTGATGCGCTGCTCGGAGGTGATGCGACCGTTGTCGATCGGCACGTTGAGATCCTGGCGGATCAGCACGCGCTTGCCGGTCAGGTCGAGGTCGGTCATCCGGATGATCGTCATGCTCACGTCTCTGTGTGGGGGATCAAGGTGGGTCGCGCCGGCGCGGCGCGCGGGTGCGGGCATTTTCCGGGACGGGACGTGGCGGCGGCAAACCCGGCGCTCAGGGCGCCCGCGGCGGCTGCCGTAGCAGGCTCATTCCCAGCAGCGCCACCAGCACCGCGCCACCGACCAGCAGCGCCCACAGCAGCCAGCTCTTCCAGTCGTGCTCGACCAGCGGCTCCAGGGCGCGCTCGCCGGCCAGCTCCTGGGCCTCGCCGGCCAGGTAGGCCGGGGCCGGCTCCCAGTCGGGGCCACGCTGGGCGCGCAGCGCGTCCAGCAGCGGCTTGATTGGCGCCTCGCCGCGCTGGCGGCGGGCACTGCCGGCGGCCAGGGTGTAGGGCGGCTGGCCCTGGGCCAGGAACACCAGTACCTCGGACCGGTAACCCAGGCGCAGCACCGGCATGCCCTCGCCCACCGGGGTCGTCGGGACCAGTCGCCAGTACCGGTCGCGCACCGCCGCGGCCAGCGTGCGCGGTTCCGAGCGCGCCCCGGCGCGGTCGTCGCCCACCTGGTAGGCAACCCAGGGGCCGGCGCGCCAGGTCCAGGAAGCGTCGGGGTCCTCGCGGCTGTACAGGGTCCACTGCACCGCGGCGTTGTCCGGCAGGCGCACGTCGGCGCGCTCCACCGGGAAGCGTCCGGGCAGGCGGAACTCGAAACCCTCCCGCCCGGCCACGCTGCGACGCTCGCCGCGCAGCTCCTGCCAATCCCACTGCAGCTGCGCCTCCGCCGGCGCCAGCTCGGCCGCGACCCCGGTAAGCTCCGGCCCGGGGCCGGCGCGCAGCGGCAGCAGGCGCAGGTAGCGGGCCTGGCCATCCAGGGCGATGCGGCCCTGGCGCAGGCGTTCGCCGCCGCGCTCCAGGTCCAGCAGGGTGGTGCTGCCGTTGAGCGTGCGCCAGCTGCGCAGGTCGTCGCTGCCCTCGACCTTGTAGCCGGCCTGCAGCGGCTGCGATGGCGTCTTCCACTCCAGCAGCAGCGCGCGCACCGGCTCGCGCACGCGGCTGGCATCGACCAGCCAGCTGCCGGCGCCGCCGGCGGGCGTACGCGCCGGGAACCCCGCCTGCACCCGGCGGATGTTGCCCTCGTCGTCGCGCTCGGCGATCAGGTGGATGTCGTTGCCGGCGCCGTCCTGCGCCGGCAACGGGAACCAGGGCAGCCCCGTGGTACGCGGCGCCTGCGCCAACGGCTGCGCCGGCGACAGCACCGCCGCGGCCACCGCCTGGCCCTGGGCGTTGAATACCTCCACGTCGCGCAGGCCGCGCTCGTGCGCCCCCAGGTACACCGCCTCGTCGAGCAGTACCCGGTAGGCCCCGGCGTTGTCCTGGCCCAGGGCCAGCGGCCACTGCCGCGCATAGTCCTGCGCCGGGGCGCTGGCCTGTGCGCCTCCGGCCAGCACGGAAACCAGCGCCAGTGCGTACCAGGATCGTTTGCTCATGCGTCCGTCTCCACGTTGTCCCCGGCGCGCGGCGGCGCCGGGGCGAGGTAGCCGACGATCATGCACAGCACGCCGTAGGCGATGAAAGACACGATGCCGGCCAGGTTGCCCAGGTGGGTGCGGTCGACCAGCACCAGCTTGGCCAGGACCACACCCATCAGCACCGCGCCGGCCAGCCACAGGCCGCGCTGGCCGCGGCGCGAACCGAGCACCCAGCCGAGCACGCCCAGCACGCTCCAGGCCACGGTCAGGCTGGTCTGGGCCAGGGCGCTGGACAGCAGGCCCGGGGTCCAGCCGATGCCACCCCAGTAATGCACGCAGCGCAGGGTGGAGGCGCTCAGCAGCAGGAAGCCGCCGCCGGCCAGCAGCGCAGGTCGCCAGCGCGGCAGCAGCGCCCCGGCATGCCTGCTGCCCAGCCAGGCCGCACCCAGGCCCAGGGTCGCCAGCTGCACCAGCTCGCCCGGGTTGAGCAGTGGCAGCCAGGGCAGCGGCGCCGGGGACAGCGGGCGCTTGAGCATCGCCAGCCAGATCGCGGCGGCGACCGCGAAACCGGACCACGACACCGGCGTGCGCATCGGTGCGGCGACCGCGGCATCGCGCGGCAGCGCCAGCCAGTCCCAGCGCCACTGCGCGAGCGCGATCAGCACCAGCCACGGCAGGGCCGCCAGCGCGAACTCCCAGCCCTGGCCGAGGCTGGCCTCGAGCGCGACCCAGCGCCCCTCCAGCGATGCCAGCAGGGCCCACAGCAGCCACCAGGCCAACTGCGCGGCGCCAGCACTGCGGCCGGCATCCAGGCGCAGGCAGGCCAGCCCACGCAGGCCCAGCAGGCCGAACACCAGCCACGCCAGCGCACCGAAGCTCCCGCCCAGCGGATGCTGGTGCCGCTCCGACTGCCAGAACAGCACCGGCGCGGCCAGCACGACCGCCGCCAGCAGGGTCTGGGCCAGCAATGCGGCCGGGCGGCGGCGATGGACTTCCGCCGCCAGCCAGCCGGTCGCGCCGGCCAGCACCAGGGCCAGGTCGGCGCGCAAGGCCGGAGCGGCGAAGCGCGAGATCTCGTGCGCGCAGTCGCCGGCCCACCACGCCGTGCCCCACAGGAAGAACAGTGCCGCCGGCACGGTCCGGCCATGGGCACGTGCCGCCCAGGCGCTGGCCCAGCCGCCCAGCGCCAGCAGGAACATGCCCATCGCCGTCGGATTGGACACGGCACGCAGGTCCCCGTGCGCATTGTCCAGCCCGGGCAGCAACGCCAACGCCGCCAACAGCTGCAGCGCCACGCCGCTGGCCTGCGGCAGCCAGCGCTGCCGGCGCAGGCCCAGCCACACCAGCCCGGCGCCCTCCAGCGCGAACACGCTGGCGGTGGCGCGCGCGCTCAGGCACAGCGGCACCGCCAGGGTGGCGAAGCCCACTGCCAGCACCGCCCAGGACTGCGCCAGCAGCTCGTAGCCGGAGCGCCGCAACAGCGCCCGCGCCAGCATCGCGTACAGCACGGCCAGGCCCAGCGCGCAGAACGCCAGCGGCATGCGCTGGCCTTCCAGCAGCGCCGCCTGCAGCGAGAACGCCACCAGCGGGGTGCCGAACACCAGGCAACCGTCGACCAGGTCGCGCCGTCCCGCCGGCCGGCGCCGCGCGAACAGCAGCGGCACCACCAGGTAGAACGCGAAGAACAGGGCGAGGAACGGCTGGGTGCTGGCGTACTTCTCCGGCACGTAGGCGCTGGCGCCCCACAGGCTGCCGATGCCGAAGGTGGACGCGAAGCCAAGCAGGTTGAGCAGGCGCCAGGACCTGAACCAGGCGATCGCCACCACCGCGGCGTTGACCAGCGCGTAGTAGGAAAACAGGGCGACGTGGTTGCCGCCGCCGGTGGACAACCACACCGGCGCCAGGAAGCCGGCCAGCAGGGCGAACGCGGCCAGCGCCTGCGCGTTCTGCAGCACCGCCAGCAGGGCCGCGCCCGCGACCAGGACCACGCTCAGGGCGAACGCCGGGCCGGCGTCGACCAGGCCGTAGAGCCTGGACGACGCGAACACCACCAGCAGCAGGGTGCCGATCGCCCCGCCCTGCACGCTCAGGGCAAAGACCCGGTTGCCCTCGCGCCGGCGCCAGGCAAAGCCCAGTGCGAGCAGCGCCGCCGCGGCCACGGCGGACAGGCGCAGCGCCACCGGCAACTGCAACAGGCCCTGGTCGGAAGCGTACTTCAGCAGCGCCGCCACGCCGGCCAGCGCCACCAGCACGCCGATCTTCACCGGCACGTTGCCCACGGTGAACCAGCGCTTGACCACGCGCAGCAGCACGTTCTCCGCGGGGACGCGCGGCGCGCCCGCGTCGCCGCCGGCATGCGCCGCTGCCGTTTCGGCCGGTGGCAGCGGTGGCGGTGCCGCGGACGCGCGTAAGCCGGCCGCGGTGGACGGCACGGGCGCCGCCACGGAACCCGCCGCGGCCGCCGGTGCATGCGCGGCTTCCGCGCGTGGTGGCGAGGCCGCCATGCCCGTCGGCGCCGGCGGGCGCAGGGCGGCAAGCGCACGCTCCAGTTCCGCCACCCGCCGGCGCAGGCCGAGCACTGCAAGGCCCAGCACGCCCAGCAGCACCGGCACCGCCAGTACCGCCAACACCACCAGCACGATGATCGCTTCCAAGCTATCCCCCGTCATGGATGGGCCGCCCCTCCCCGGCAGGCGCTGCGGGCATGCTACCGGAGCGTCCTGGCTTGCCGGCGGCCCGGCTCAAGTCCGGTCGCGGCGGGCCGATGAAGCCCGGTCATCTTTCATATGAAACCGTCCCCCATCCCCGCATGAACACGCCAGCCACGCCTGCCCAGGCCAGTGTCGACGACCACATCCGTTCCGTGGCTGGCCTGTCCGGCCGCATGCTGGGCGAGCTGCGGCAATCGCTGCGGCGGATCGAGGAAATCAACCGCACCACACTGGTGATCTCGATGAACGCGCGCGTGGAATCGGCGCGCATGGGCGCGGCCGGGCGTGGCTTCGCGGTGATCGCGCAGGAGATGGATGCGCTCTCGCGCCGGGTGGCCGAGACCGCCGGCGAGATCGACCGCCGCGCCGAGGCCACCCGCGCCGACATGCAGGCCACCCTGGCGCGGCTGGAGGACGAGGTGCGGCATACGCGCCTGGCCGGGCTGGCCCTGGTCAACATCGACCTGATCGACCGCAACCTCTACGAACGCAGCTGCGACGTGCGCTGGTGGGCGACCGACGCGGCGGTGGTCGCGGCCGCGCGCCCGGGCGCCACCGCGGAGGAACTGGCGCACGCCTCGCGGCGCATGGGCCAGATCCTGGATTCGTACACGGTGTACTTCGACCTGGTGCTGGTCGGCCTGGACGGGTGCGTGCTGGCCAACGGCCGCCCCGGCCAGTACCGCTCCGCCGGCATGGACGTGCGCGACGCGCCCTGGTTCGAAAGCGCCAGGCGCTGCGCCAGCGGCGAGGAATTCGGCTTCCAGGAGGTGCATGCCAGTGCGCTGGCCGGCGGCGAGCGGGTGCTGGTCTACGCCTGCGGCGTGCGCGAGGGCGGACGCGTCGACGGCCGCCTGCTGGGCGTGCTCGGCATCGTGTTCCGCTGGGACGCGCTGGCGCAGACGGTGGTGCAGCGCACTCCGCTGTCGCAGCAGGAATGGACGCGCAGCCGGGCATGCATCGTCGACGGCCAGGTCCGGGTGCTGGCCGACTCGGCCGGGCGCATCCTGCAGGAGGTGATCGACTTCCCCGGGCGCGACGAACTGCTGCGCCAGCCGCTCGCGGCACGGGTGGTGGAGTTCCAGGGCCGCCCGCACTGCGTCGCGCACGCGGCCTCGCCGGGCTACGAGACCTACCGCAGCGGCTGGCACTCGCTGATCCTGCAGGCACTCTAGGCAGCCGCCGCCGGCGCAAAAAACAAGCCCCGGCAGGGCCGGGGCTCGTCCTTTGCAGCGCTTGCGGTGCGGCTTACTTGCCGGCCACCACGCGGGCCATCTCCAGGCACTTGTTGGAGTAGCCCCACTCGTTGTCGTACCAGGCCACCAGCTTGACGAAGGTCGGGTCGAGCTGGATGCCGGCGTCGGCGTCGAAGATCGAGGTGCGGGTGTCGCCGCGGAAGTCGGTGGCCACCACCTTGTCCTCGGTGTAGCCGAGGATGCCCTTCAGCGCGCCCTCGCTCTGCGCCTTGATCTCGGCCTTGATCTCCTCGTAGGTCGCCGGCTTCTCCAGCTCGGCGGTCAGGTCGACCACCGACACGTCCGAGGTCGGCACGCGGAAGCTCATGCCGGTGAGCTTCTTGTTGAGCGAGGGGATCACCTTGCCCACCGCCTTGGCCGCGCCGGTGGAGGACGGGATGATGTTCTCGAGGATGCCGCGGCCGCCGCGCCAGTCCTTGTTGGACGGGCCGTCGACCGTCTTCTGGGTGGCGGTGGCGGCGTGCACGGTGGTCATCAGGCCGCGCTTGATGCCCCACTTGTCGTGGATCACCTTGGCCAGGGGCGCCAGGCAGTTGGTGGTGCAGCTGGCGTTGGAGATGATCGCCTCGCCGGCGTAGGTGTCGTGGTTGACGCCGTAGACGAACATCGGCGTGTCGTCCTTGGACGGGGCCGACATGATCACCTTCTTCGCGCCGGCGGCCAGGTGCTTGCCCGCGCTGTCCTTGTCCAGGAACAGGCCGGTGGACTCGATCACCACCTCGGCGCCCACCTCGTCCCACTTCAGGTTGGCCGGGTCGCGCTCCTGGGTCAGGCGGATCTTCCTGCCGTTGACGACCAGGGTGTTGCCCTCGACCTGCACCTCGCCCTTGAAGCGGCCGTGCACGGAGTCGTACTTCAGCATGTAGGCCAGGTAGTCGGGCTCCAGCAGGTCGTTGATCGCCACGATCTCGATGTCGTCGCCGAAGTTCTGCACGGCAGAACGCAGAACGTTGCGGCCGATGCGGCCGAAGCCATTGATGCCTACCTTGATCGCCATTCTGATGACTCCTGACGCCGCGCCGGGGCGCGGCCCGTGGTGGATGAAGGGGGTAATGCAGCGGATGGCCATTCTAGCGCACCGGCACCGGCGCCACCTGCGCCCGGCTTGACTGGAATCAAGGCGCGCCCCGGGGACCGGGCGGAGCCTCCCCGCCACACCCAACACGCAGAGTGTTACCGATGAAACACAAGCTTCTCCCGCTGCTTGCCGCTTCCCTTGCCGCCGTCGCCGCCGCCCCGGCCTTCGCCCAGTCCGCCGGCGACTGGACCCTGGGCGTGGGCCTGCACCAGGTCGACCCGAAGTCCGACAACGGCAAGCTGGCCGACGGTACCCTGCCGCTGGCCATCGACAGCGACGCCAAGCCCAGCGTGACCTTCGAGTACTTCGTCAAGGACAACCTCGGCGTCGAGGTCCTGGGTGCGCTGCCGTTCAAGCACGAGATCGCGGTCAAGGGCGTGGGCAAGGTCGGCCAGACCAAGCACCTGCCGCCGACCATCACCCTGCAGTACCACTTCAACAGCGCCGGCAAGGTCTCGCCGCTGCTGGGAGTGGGCATCAACTACACCACCTTCTTCAGCGAGGACACCACCGGCGCCCTGGCCGGCACCAAGCTGAAGCTGGACGATTCCTTCGGCCTGGCCGCGCACGCCGGCCTGGACTTCAAGGTCAGCGAGAAGGCCTCGGTGCGCGTCGACGTGCGCTGGGCCGACATCGACACCGACGTCAAGGTCGACGGCGCCAAGCTCGGCACCGCCAACATCGACCCGCTGGTGTACGGCGCGTCCTACGTCATGAAGTTCTGAGCGACAACGCTTCCCTTGGCGGGGAAAGGCGGTGGTGCGGGACAGTCGGTTAAAGTTGGCCGATGACGTCCCGCACCGCTTCCACCCGTCCGATCCGCGCCCGGCGCCACTCCGCGTGGCTGCCGGGCTTCCTGTTGCTGCTGTCCGTGGCCCTGCCGGCGCAGGCCTGGGGACCGCTCGGCCACCGCCTGGTGGCGCGCCTGGCCGAGGAACAGCTCTCGCCGGCCGCGCGCGCCGAAGCCCAGCGCCTGCTGCGCGGCGAGCCCGAACCCGGCCTGGCCGGAATCGCCAACTGGGCCGACAACCTGCGCGGGTCCGATCCGGTGCTGGGCCGGCGCACCGCCGCCTGGCACTACGTCAACATCGGCGAGGCCGACTGCCATTACGAGCGCCAGGCCCATTGCCCCGACGGCAACTGCGTGAACGAGGCGCTCGAGGCGCAGGCGCGCATCCTCGCCGACCGTAGCCGCAGCGACGCGGAGCGCCTGCAGGCGCTGAAGTTCGTCGTGCACCTGGCCGGCGACGCGCACCAGCCGCTGCACGCCGGCTACCGCCACGACCGCGGCGGCAACAACTACCAGGTCAACTACCGCGGCAAGGGCAGCAACCTGCACTCGCTGTGGGACAGCGGCCTGCTCGCCACCCGGCGGCTGGACGAGGAGGCCTGGCTGCAGCGCCTGCGCACCCTGCCCGCGCCGGCGGTCGAACCGGTCGGCCGCCCGCCGCGCCCCGGCTTCCCGCTGCCCTGGGTCGAGCAGTCCTGCCGCACCGGCCTCGCCCCCGGGGTGTACCCGCAGGGCCACGTGGTCGACGATGCCTACGTGGACGCGCACCTGCCGACCCAGGAGGCGCAGCTGCGCCTGGGTGCGGCGCGCCTGGCCGAGGTGCTGGAAGCCACCCTGGGCGATCCCGGATAACCCGGCCGCCGCCCGGCCCGACCGCATCGCTTTCGCCGCAACCCCACCGGAGAAACGCCATGTCCAAGCCGAGCCTCCTGCTGCGCCTGTGTACCACCACCGCGCTGGCCGTCGCCGGCCTGGCGGCGGGCAGCGGCGCATCCGCGGCCGGCGACGCGCCGCTGACGGTGTTCGCCGCGGCCAGCCTGCAGGAATCGCTGGACGAGGCGGCCGCCGCCTACCGCCAGGCCACCGGCGTGCCGGTGCGCGTGTCCTACGCGGCCAGCTCCACCCTGGCCCGGCAGATCGAGCAGGGCGCGCCGGCGCAGGTGTTCTTCTCCGCCGACGATGCCTGGATGGACTACCTCCAGCAACGCGGGCGGATCGATCCCGGCAGCCGCCAGGAACTGCTAGGCAATACCCTGGTGCTGGTCGCCCCGCGCACCGCGGCGGCGCCGGCGGTGGACCTGGCCCGGCCCGGCGCCCTGGCGGCGGCCCTGGGCAAGGGCCGGCTGGCGGTCGCGCAGACCCAGACGGTGCCGGCCGGCAAGTACGCGCGCCAGGCGCTGCAGGCGCTGGGCCACTGGCCGGCGGTCCAGGGCCGGCTGGCCGAGGCGGAGAGCGTGCGCGTGGCGCTGATGCTGGTGGCCCGCGGCGAGACCCCGCTGGGCGTGGTCTACGCCTCCGACGCCCGCGCCGAGCCGCGGGTGCAGGTGGTGGCGACCTTCCCCGCCGACAGCCATCCGCCGATCATCTACCCGGTCGCCGCGGTGGCGCCGGCCACGCCCGCCGCGCGCGGATTCGTGCGCTGGCTGGCCGGGCCGCAGGCGCGGGCGATCTTCGCCCGGCACGGTTTCCATCCCCAGGACTGAGCATGGCCCTGCCCGGCTTCACCCAGGACGAGATCACCGCCATCGCGCTGAGCCTGAAAGTGGCCGCCGTGGCCGCCCTCGCCAGCCTGCCGTTCGGGGTGGCGGTGGCGTGGCTGCTGGCGCGCCGGCGCTTCCCCGGCAAGTCGCTGCTGGACGCGCTGGTGCACCTGCCGCTGGTGCTGCCGCCGGTGGTGATGGGCTACGCGCTGCTGGTGCTGTTCGGCCAGCAGGGCCCGGCCGGGCGCTGGCTGGAGGACACCTTCGGCATCAGCCTCGCCTTCCGCTGGACCGGCGCGGCGCTGGCCTGCGCGGTGATGGGCTTCCCGCTGATGGTGCGCGCGATCCGGCTGTCGATCGAGAACGTGGACCGGCGCCTGGAGCAGGCCGCGGCCACCCTGGGCGCGGCGCCGTGGCGGGTATTCCTCACCGTGACCCTGCCGCTGGCCTGGCCGGGCCTGGTGGCCGGCGCCGCCCTGGGCTTCGCCAAGGCGCTGGGCGAGTTCGGCGCCACCATCACCTTCGTCTCCGCCATCCCCGGCGAGACCCGCACCCTGTCCTCGGCGATCTACGGGCTGATGCAGGTACCGGGCGGCGAATCGGGGATCTGGCGCCTGGCCGCGGTGGCGCTGGTGATCTCGCTGGGCGCGCTGCTGTTCTCCGAATGGCTGGTGCGGCGCCAGCGCGGGGGCGAGGAGGAATGAGCATGGACCAGCCCATGCGCGGAGCCGCGCCATGCTGAAGGTCGACATCCATCTGCGCCGCGGCCGCTTCCAGCGCCACGTGCGGATCGACGAGCAGGCGCGGGTGCTGGCGCTCGCCGGCCCGTCCGGTGCCGGCAAGACCAGCGTGCTCAATGCCATCGCCGGGCTGGTGCGGCCGGAATCGGGTTACATCGAGATCGACGGCCGCGTGCTGTACGACAGCGCGCGCGGCATCGACGTGCCCACCCATCGCCGCCAGGTCGGCTACGTGTTCCAGGACGCGCGCCTGTTCCCGCACCTGGACGTACGCCGCAACCTGCTCTATGGCCGCCACCGCGGCGGCCAGGCCGGCTTCGCCTTCGACGCGGTGGTCGAGTTGCTGGGCATCGGCCACCTGCTGGACCGGCGCACCCGCCACCTGTCCGGCGGCGAATCGCAGCGCGTGGCGATCGGCCGCGCCCTGCTGTCGCAGCCGGCGGTGCTGCTGTTCGACGAGCCGCTGTCGGCGCTGGACCCGGCGCGCCGCGAGGAACTGATCCCGTGGCTGCGGAAGGTGCGCGACGAGGTGCGCCTGCCGATGCTCTACGTCAGCCACCATCCCGACGAAGTGCGGCGCCTGGCCGACGCCATCCACGTGCTGGATTGACGCGCCGTTGCCGCGCGCGTGCGCAGGCTGGCGGCGTCCACGAAGGAGCCGAGCATGGCCCTGCCCCGCAAGACCGCGTTCCCGGTGGAGAAGATCCGGCGCTTCCTCGAGCCCGGCCCGGTGGTGCTGGTCACCACCGCGTGGAAGGGCCAGCGCGCGATCATGACCTGCGGCTGGCACATGATGCTCGGCTACGACCTGGTCGGCACCTACATCTGGGACGCCAACACCAGCCATGCGCTGGCACGGCGCAGCCGCCAGTGCGTGATCAACCTGCCCACCGCGCCGCTGCTGGACGCGGTGGTCGGCATCGGCAACTGCAGCAGCGCGCAGGTCGACAAGTTCCAGCGCTTCGGCCTGACCGCGCAGGCGGCCGAGCTGGTCGGTGCGCCGCTGATCGGCGAATGCCACGCTAGCTTCGAATGCCGCCTGCGCCGCACCCACCTCAACGACGACTACCCGCTGTTCGTGTGGCAGGTCGTGCGCGCGCACGTGGCGGCGCGGCCGCAGCGCCCGCGCACCGTGCACTACCGCGGCGACGGCCGCTTCATGCTGTCCGGCGATGAAACCAGCCGGCGCCGCCTGTTCCGCCCGGAAATGCTGGGGCAGTAGTCAGGGCGAGGACCGCCGGTTGGAAACCCGCGCCTGGCCCTGCTGCAGCTCGAAGGTGAAGGCCCAGGCCAGGGTGACCGGCACCGGCTTGACCGCGCTCACCGCGCCGGTGCAGCCGCCCCCGTTCCAGTCGCGGTTGCGGGTGGCCGCGTCCGGGTATTCGCACAGCAATGCCGGCTCGAATTCCCAGGCCGCGACCGCTTCGAGCACCGCCGTGCCCAGCGGTTCCGGTGCTTCCTCGGGCGCGATGCAGCCCGGCGCGCCGACCAGGTGCACGTTGCGCACCTCGCCGTCCTCGCCCACCGCCAGCGACACGCACAGGGTCGCGGAGAACGGACTGGGCGGGCGGTAGTGCGCCGGGAACGCCGGGCTGTCGTTGGCCAGGATCCGCGGGAACACGAAGCCCTGGTGGGGTGCCAGCTCGTAACGAGTGTCGGTAGTCGGCATGATCATGCGCTGGCCCACGCCGGCGCTGGCATCGGGTTGGGCCTCGTCGATCCCGCCGCGGCTGGCGCAACCGGCCGCGGCCAGCGCCAGCAGGCCACCGCACAGCCACCGCGCGGCACGTCCGCCGCCGCAAGCGTGATGGAACCACATCGTCATTCCTGGCCTCCCTGGTCCGTGGCCCGCTTGTCCGGGGCAAAACTGATCGGCACGCGCACGCGGCGGACCCTGGCCACGCCGTCGTCCGCGTCCGGCCTGAACTTCCACTGCCGCGCCGCTTCCACCGCCGCGGCCTCGAACACCCCGGCCGGCGCGGCGCGCTCCACTTCCACCGCCGCCACGCTGCCGTCGGCGGCCAGGTCCAGCAGCAGGCTCACCTCGCCGGCGATCCCGGCCTCGGCGGCCTCCTTCGGATAGCGCGGCGGCGGCATGAACGCCGCCGGTACCGGCAGCCAGTCCCCCTCCTGCGCGGCGGCCGCGGCCGGCCGCGCGGCCCAGGCCAGGCCGCCGATGCCGCAGGCGAGCGCGCACGCCACCAGCGCGGCGGCAAGCCGCTGCCGCGGTGACGCCGCCGGGCGCCGCAGCAGTTCGATCCGCTCCCTGAGCGCATGCAGCGGCGGCCAGTGGCAACCCAGCGGCAGCGGCGCGTGCGGCAGCTGCGCCTTGAGCATGGCCTCGCCGTACACGCGCCGCTGGCGGGGATGGCGCGCGATCACCGCGGCATCGCAGGCCAGTTCCTGGTCGTGGCGGAAGCGCCGCAGCGCGGCCGGCAGCAGCGGGTGGAACCAGAACAGGCAGCGCAGCAGCGCGGCCAGTGCATTGGCCGGCAGGTCGCCGCGGCGCACGTGCAGGCGTTCGTGCTGCAGGACCAGCTCGCGCTCGGCCGCGCTGTAGCGCCGCTCGAAATCGGCCGGCAGCACGATCCGCGGCCGCAGCAGGCCCACCACCGCCGGCAGCGCCGGGTGGGTGCCGCGGGCCTGGAACAGCCCGTCCGGGCGCGCCTGCAGCGGCCCCAGCGCGCGCCGGAAACGCCACTGCTGCCAGGCCATGAGCGCGGCGCTGGCGAGCACGCCGGCCAGCCACAGCGGCAGCAGCCAGGCCCGCCAGGCCGGCGACGTGGCTGCGGCCGCGGCGGCCACGCCGGCCTGCACCGGCTCCAGCCAGGCCGCGGCCACCGGCAGCGGCAGCGTGGTGCCCTTCGGCAACGACGCGGCCAGCACCGCGACCGGGACGCAAGTCCACAGCAGGTAGGCTCCCTGCGCGCCCCACAGCGCGCGCGCCGGACGGCGCAGCGCCAGCACCAGCGCGCCGGCCACGGTCAGGGCCAGGGTGGCGCGCAACAGCAGGACCAGCTCAGCGTCCATCGTCCCCGCCCTCCTCCAGCCGCGACACCAGGCGCTTGAGCTCGGCGATGTCGGTGGCCGACAGCCGGCCGCGCTCGCTGAAATGCGCCACCAATGGCGCCACCCGGCCGCCGAACAGGCGGGCCAGCAGGCCTTCGCTCTGCTGCTCCACCCAGGCCTCGCGGCTCAGCACCGGCGAATAGAGGTAGCGCCGGCCCTCGCGCTCGGCGCTGATCGCGCCCTTGTTGAGCAGGCGGTTGAGCAGGGTCTTGATGGTGGGCTCGGCCCAGCCGGTGGCCGGTGCCACCGCCGCGACCACGTCCTCGGAGCTGCGCGGGCTGGACTGCCACAGCACTTCCATGACCGTGGCCTCTGCATCGGTTACGGGGATCGGTTCGTGCGCCATGCGGACCTCCGTTTACGCCTGTAATCGAGATTGGATTACAAGCGTAAACGCAAGCCCGCGTCAAGCCCTCGGGCGCTGGCATGATCCCCCCGTACCGGGGATGGAGAGAACGCATGCGCTGGAACCCGAGTCGGCCCCTGCTTGCGGGCCTGTTGCTGCTGGCCTGGCACGGCGCGGCCGCTGCCACGGCCGGTGACGAGGCCCGCGACTGCCCGGTCCTGCCACCCGCAGCCGGCCTGCAGGCGGAACTGCCCGATCCGCTGCGCCTGCCCGATGGAAGCCGCGCGCATGAACCGGGGCAATGGCACTGCCTGCGGCAGCAGACCCTGCATGCGCTGGAGGCCCAGGTCTACGGCAGCAAGGGGCCGGCACCGGAGGCGGTGGCCGGCACGGTCACCCCGGAGCGGATCGAGGTCGAGGTGCGCCACGGCGGCCGCGGCGAGCGCTTCGCCGCGCGCCTGCACCTGCCCCCAGGCGAGGGACCTTTCCCGGCCATGCTGGTGATGGCCGGGGTGGCCGGGGTCAGCCCGGAACTGCTGGCCAGCGAGGGCGTGGCCTGGATCGAGTTCCCCAGCACCGACATCGGTGCCGAGACCGGCCAGGGGCGGCGCAAGGAGGGCGCGTTCTACCGCCTGTACGGCGACGAGGTCGCCGGCACCGGCACGCTGATGGCCTGGGCCTGGGGCGTGAGCCGGGTCATCGATGTGATCGCCGCCGACGACGGCCGCCTGCTGCGCGCCGATGCGATCGGCGTCAGCGGCTGCTCGCGCCACGGCAAGGGGGCGCTGGCGGCCGGCGCCTTCGACCCGCGCGTGGCCCTGACCGTGCCGATCGAATCCGGCGCTGGTGGCGTGCCCACCTGGCGCCACGCACCGGAGGGCGCGCAGCCGGCCACCAGCGCCTTTGGCGAGCAGCCCTGGCTGGGCGACGCGTTCGGCACCTACGCCGACGACCCGCGGCGGCTGGCGGTGGACCAGCACCAGGTGCTGGCCCTGGTCGCGCCACGCGGCCTGCTGGTGCTGGACAACCCACATATCGCCTGGCTGGGTGCGCCGGCCGCACGCGCCAGCGTGCTGGCGGCACGGGAGGTGTACGGACTGCTCGGCGCCACTGGCAACCTTGGCTACCACGCGGAGGTGGAGAGCGCGGCGCACTGCGCCTGGCGCCCGGAATGGGACGCGCCGGCACGCGCTGCGGTCCGCCGCCACCTGCTGCGCCAGCCGGCACCCGACCTGCCGCTGCCGGCGCCCTGAAGCTGCCCGGGATGCGCCTTGCCGCACGCCCCCCGCGCCGGCAGGGCGGCCGTCCGCTTGAACCCGGCCAATCCGCCTCCATCCTGTTAGCGACTTCCACCACGCCACCGCCCATGAGCACCCGCGCCGACCAGATCCGCCAGGCCCTCGCCGCCCTGCAGCCCCTGCACCTGGAGGTGCTGGACGAGAGCCACATGCACAGCCGCGGCCTGGAGACCCACTACAAGGCGGTGATCGTCAGCGAGGCCTTCGCCGGCAAGCGCCCGGTGCAGCGCCACCAGGCGGTGTACGCGGCCATGGGCGGGCTGATGCAGCAGATCCATGCACTGGCCCTGCACACCTACACCCCGGCCGAATGGGAGGCCGACGCCAGCGTGCCGGAGTCGCCGCGCTGCCGCGGCGGCAGCAAGCACGACAAGCCGGCCGCGCACTGAGCCGCGCCCGCATCCGCGGGCAGGCAAGCCACCGGCACGTGGTGGCGGGCGGGCAGCGCCGGCGGCATGTCCGCCGGCGCCGGCTTCGGCCACAATGCGCACGCCCCGGACCGTTGTTCGTGGCCTTGCCCGCAACGCGAACCGTGTCCGCATCCGCACCGATCCCCGTCCCCGAACCGCCGCCCTGCAATGAGCGCGGCGAAGTGCTGCTCGCCGCCGGCCGCGGCCGGGCGCCGGGCGCGGCGCCGGACTTCGTCCTGGTGTTGGCGGTCGACCTCGGCCGGATCCTGCTGGTGCGCAATGCCGCGCGCCAGGTGCTGGAACTGCCCGGCGGCTGGGTCGATCCCGGCGAGCCGCCGCTGCGCGCGGCCGCGCGCGAACTGCTGGAGGAAACCGGCCACGCCGCCGGCGCGCTGGAGCCCGCCGGCTGGCTGCGCATCCGCTCGCCTCGCTCGCCGTGGCCGCTGACCGGCCTGCTGTTCGCGACCCGCGGCCTGCAGCGGCGCCACGGCCACGCCCTGGACCCGGAGATCGAGAGCCTGCACTGGGCGCGCCTGCCGGCGCTGCCGGGCGGGGTTTCCGCGATCGACGCCTGGCTGGTCGCGCAGTTCGGCCGGCGCTGACCGGAAACGGAAAGGGGACGCCTGCGCGTCCCCTTCCCTTTGCATCGCGGTTCCGTCGGGCGGGCACGTGGCCCGGCCGACGGATGGCCAGGACTCAGAGCGCCCTGGCCGCGGCCACCACCGCCTCGGTGGTGATGTTGAAGTACTTGTACAGCTCGCCGGCCGGGGCCGAGGCGCCGAAGCGGTCCAGACCGATGACCGCGCCGTCCAGGCCCACGTACTTGCGCCAGAAGTCGGTGACGCCGGCTTCCACCGCCACGCGCTTGCGCACGGACTTCGGCAGCACCGACTCGCGGTAGGCCTCGTCCTGGCGGTCGAACACGGTGGTCGAGGGCATCGACACCACGCGCGCCTTGATCCCGGCCGCGTCCAGCTGCGCCTTGGCCTCCATCGCCAGCGACACTTCCGAACCGGTGCCGATCAGGATCACGTCGGGGTTGCCGCCTTCGGCGTCGGCCAGCACGTAGCCGCCGCGCTCGACCAGCTTCACCTGCTCCTCGCTGCGTGCCTGGTGCGGCAGGTTCTGGCGGCTGAACACCAGCACGCTGGGGCCGTCCTTGCGCAGGATCGCCTGCTTCCAGGCCACCGCCGACTCGACCGCGTCGCACGGGCGCCACACGTCGTTGTTGGGGATGTAGCGCAGCGAGGCCAGGTGCTCGACCGGCTGGTGGGTCGGGCCGTCCTCGCCAAGGCCGATGGAGTCGTGGGTGAACACGTGGATCACGTGCGCCGGGACCAGCGCGCTCATGCGCAGCGCGTTGCGCGCGTAGTCGCTGAACACCAGGAAGGTGGCGTCGAACGGCAGGAAGCCGCCGTGCAGGGCGATGCCATTGGCAATCGCGCTCATGCCGAACTCGCGCACGCCGTAGTGCACGTAGTTGGCCTCGCGGTCGGCCACGGTCACCGACTTGCTGGCCTTCCACTGGGTCAGGTTGGACGGGGCCAGGTCGGCCGAGCCGCCGATCAGCTCCGGCAGCAGCGGCGCGAACGCGGCGATCGCGTTCTGCGAGGCCTTGCGCGAGGCGATGGTCGCGCCCTCGGCCTGGACCTTGGCGATGAAGGCGTCGGCCTGGGCCACGAAGTCGGCCGGCAGTTCGCCGCGCGAGCGGCGGACCAGTTCCTCGGCCTCGGCCGGGTACTGCCTGGCGTACTTGTCGAACAGCTGCTCCCACTCGGCCTGGCGCAGCTGGCCGGCGCCGTTGGCGCGCCAGCCGTCGTAGATCTCCTGCGGGATCTCGAACGGCGCATACGGCCAGTCCAGGGCCTTGCGGGTGGCCTCGACCTCGTCCTTGCCCAGCGGCGCGCCGTGCGATTCCTCCTTGCCGGCCTTGTTCGGCGAACCGAAGCCGATGGTGGTCTTGCAGCAGATCAGGCTCGGCTTGTCCTCCACCGCGATGGCCTGCTCGATCGCCGCCTTGATCGCCTCCGGGTCATGGCCGTCCACGCCGCGCACCACGTGCCAGCCGTAGGCCTCGAAGCGCGCCGGGGTGTCGTCGGTGAACCAGTCGTGCACCTCGCCGTCGATCGAGATGCCATTGTCGTCCCAGAAGGCGGTGAGCTTGCCCAGGCCCCAGGTGCCGGCCAGCGATGCGGCCTCGTGGGACACGCCTTCCATCATGCAGCCGTCGCCCATGAACACCCAGGTGCGGTGGTCGACGACCTCGAATTCGGGGCGGTTGTAGCGCTGCGCCAGCAGCTTCTCCGCCAGGGCGAAGCCCACGGCGTTGGCGAAGCCCTGGCCCAGCGGGCCGGTGGTGGTCTCCACGCCCGGGGTTTCGTAGCGCTCCGGGTGGCCGGCGGTCTTGCTGTGCAGCTGGCGGAAGCGCTTGAGCTCCTCGATCGGCAGGTCGTAGCCGCTCAGGTGCAGCAGCGCGTAGTGCAGCATGGAGCCGTGGCCGTTGGACAGCACGAAGCGGTCGCGGTTGAACCAGTCCGGGTTGGACGGGTTGTGGCGCAGGTAGTCGTTCCACAGCACTTCGGCGATGTCGGCCATGCCCATCGGCATGCCGGGGTGGCCCGACTTGGCGGCCTCGACCGCATCGGCGGCGAGGAAACGGATGGCATTGGCGAGCTGGCGGCGGGTCGGCTTCGTCATGTGGGATTCGGCTAGTTCGATGGCAACCGCGGGATGCGGGCCGGCCATTGTTGCATCCCGCGCCCGTCCTGTCCCGTCGCAAGCCCTTGATTTGGCGCCCTGAACGCAGCGTTTCCCGACATTTCCGGCGAGGGAACGTTCCCGCCACGGTTTTGCCTGCAACCGTCGCCCTCAGGTGGCCGCCTCCGGGCCGGCCGCGGCGCCGCCGTCCTCCGGCTCGCCGGCGGCCACCAGCGCGGCCAGGGTCAGGTCGCCGCTGACGTTGAGCGTGGTCCGGCACATGTCCAGGAAATGGTTCACGCCCAGGATCAGGCCGATGCCGATCGGGTTCACCCCGACCATGGCGCAGATCAGCGCCACCACCGGCAGCGAGCCGGAGGGCACGCCGGCGGTGCCGATGCCGCCGAGGATGCACACCAGCATCACCATGAACTGCTGGCCCAGGCTCAGGTCCACGCCGAAGAACTGGGCCAGGAAGATCACGGTCACGCCCTCGAACAGCGCGGTGCCGTTCTGGTTGGCGGTGGCGCCGACGGTCAGCACGAAGCGCGATACCTTGTGCGGCAGGCCGATCTCGTCGGCCACGCGCAGCGCGGTCGGCAGGGTGGCGTTGCTGGAGGCGGTGGAGAAGGCCATCACCGCCGCTTCCTGGATGTCGCGGAAGAACTTCAGCGGCGAGCGCCCGGCCATGCGCACCGCCAGGCCGTAGCCGACGAACATGTGCAGGCCCAGCGCCAGCACCACCACGCCCACGTACGCGCCCAGCCGCAGCAGCAGGTCGAAGCCGAAGATCGCGGCCAGGTTGAACATGAAGCAGAACACCGCGTACGGCGCCAGCCGGATCACCAGCCCGATCAGGGTCATGGAGATCTCGAAGATGCCCTCGATGCCGCGCTTGAGGGTGGCGACCTTGTCGTCGTCGGTCAGCACCATGCCCACGCCGAACATCAGCGCGAAGAACATCAGCGCCAGGATCGAGCCGTTGTCCGAGGCGGCGGCCACGACGTTGCTGGGCACGATCGACAGCAGCATGTCGATGCCGCGCGGTTGCGACTCGATGCTGGCGACGATGTCGCGGCTGCGCTCGGCGTTCTGCGCCAGCAGCTGCGAGGCCAGGGTCGGGTCGACGCCGGCGCCCGGGCGCAGCAGGTTGACCAGCACCAGCCCCAGCAGCACCGCCGCGCCGGACAGCACCACGGTGTAGGCCAGGGTCTTCCAGCCGATCCGGCCGAGCGCGCGGATGTCGCCCATCTCGGCGATGCCCAGCACCAGCGCCGAGAACAGCAGCGGCACGATCAGCATGAAGATCAGGTTGAGGAACAGCCCCGCCGCCGGGGTGGTGACGTAGCGGGTGAACGCCTGGACCCAAGCGGCATCGGCGCCGGCGGTCAGGTGCACCACCAGGCCCAGCAGCAGGCCGGCGGCAAAGCCCACGCCCATCTTCAGCGGCATGGGCCAGGGGCGTCCTTTGGAGGTCATGCGGTATTCCTGGAAACGTGCGAAACCGGCAGGTTAGCAGACGC
>NZ_ALIP01000155.1:0-22342 GCF_000283075.1 Pseudoxanthomonas sp. GW2 | reverse complement strand
TCGGGGGGCGTCGGCGCGCCACCGGCCGGCGCGCCCGCCGCCGGCTCGCGCTCCACCACCTCGACCCGGGGCTCCTTCCAGGGCCCGCTGACGTGGTAGGTGCGCGCGGCGATGCCGCCCAGCGGCCGGCCCAGCACGGCATTGGCCGCGGCGCCGACCGCCGCGCCCATCGGTCCGCCGGCGACCGCGCCGACCACGGTCAGCAGGTTGCCGGACTTGGGCTGGACGTCGATGGTCTGGTCGAACTGCTGCGCCACCAGGTCGGTGCGGCCGCGGATGCGGATCTCGGCGGCCGGGCCGTCGATCAGCATGTCCGGGGTGGCGGCATGGCCGCCGCCCACCTGTACCTGGCCTTCCAGGCGGTTGAACGCCAGGCCGCGGAAGAAGAAGTCGCGGAAGTCCAGCATCAGCCGCCGCGGCAGCTGGGCCACGCTCAGCAGGCCCAGCACGCGGCCGGCGCCGGGCTCGACCTCCAGCAGCTGGCCATTGCGCACGTCGATGCGCAGGTTGCCCTCCAGCGCGCCCAGGCTGAAACCGTCCGGCGGCCCGGGCCAGCCGGCCTGCAGGCGCAGGGTGCCCTCGCCGCGGGCGAGGAAGTCGGCATAGCCCAGGGCCGAGACCAGCCGGCCCATGTCCTCGCTGCGCACGTCCACCTGCAGCCGGGTGCGTGCGTCGGCGCCGCGGCCGGTCCATTCGCCGCTGATGTCGGCCTGCTGCCAGTCGGCGCGCAGCTGCAGCCGCTCCAGGCGCATGCCGTCGGCCACCGGTGTGGTGCGCAGGCTGGCGCGGCCCAGGCGCGCGCCGCGGTAGCGCAGGTCCTCGACCTCGATCGCCAGCGGCGGTACCGCGGCCGGGTCGAAGCTTTCCGGCGCCGTTGGCTCCGGCGCCGCGGGCAGGTCCGCGGCAGGGTTGCCGGCAGCGGCCACGGACGCCGCAGCCGGCGTGGCGGCCCCGGCGGCGGTCGGACCAGGGTCGGCCGCGGGCGTGGTCTGCGCTGCCGCGGCGGCCGGCGCTTCCGCCTGCGCGCGCGCCACCGGCTGCCAGTGCAGCCGCGCGAAGCGGCCCTGCACCGGCTCGCCCGCCGCATCCGGCACCTGCAGGTGGCCGGCCAGGGCCGGGCCGTCCACCTCCACCGCCAGCATCCCGGCCCGCGGTTCCAGCTGCAGCCGGGTCTGCGCGAACTGCCCGCCCAGCAGGTACAGCTGCTGGGCCAGCACGTCGACCCGGCGCAGCGGCAGCCCGTCGCCGCCACCGCCGCGCGCCAGGCCAATCCATTCCAGCGCATCCAGCTCGGCGGTGTGGCCGCCGATGGCCATGCCGCTGGCCGGCGGCTCGCCGGCGACCACGGCGCTGCCCAGGGTCACCATCACCCCGGTGGCGCCATTGTGCTGGCGCGCGCGCAGGGCCAGGCGCTGGCCGAAGGCCAGATCGATCGGGCCACTGCCGAACGGCAGGCCCAGCTGCACCCGGGTCGGCAGGGTGGCCGGCGCGGGCTTGGCCAGTGGCGCGGGGAAGTCCAGGGTGGTTCCGGCCAGGTCCGAATCCAGCCGCAACCGTGCCGCCGGGGTGCCGGCCGGGGCATTGGCCGGCACCGCCAGGCCCAGGATCCAGGCGGAGCGGCCGTGCACGTAGGGGCGCATCCAGTCCAGCTCCGGGGCGCGCGCCAGCAGGCGGCTGGCATCCATCGGCGCGGCCAGCTCGGCCTCGAAGGCCTGCGCCGGGTCCTGCACGTGGCCGCGGCCGGCGCGCAGCGACAGGCGCCCGGGCTGGCCTTCGTAGGCGACCGCAAGGTCCCCGGCGGTAAAGCCGTTGCCGTCGTAGCGGACCTCGCCGCGCACGCCGTCGAAGGCCAGGTTCCAGCGCTTCTCCACCAGCCGGGTGCCGGCCAGTTCGACGCTGCCGGACAGGCGCCCGGGCTGGTCGTGCTTCAGCGGCAGGTTGAGCGCGAAGCTGGCCCGCGCCGGGCCGGAGGCCTGCAGGTTGTCCAGGGTCTCGGCCTGGGCCTCGTACAGCGGGCTGGCGCGCAGCAGCTCGACGAAGCGGCCGGCGTCGGCGCGGGCGCTGGCGCGCACCAGCAACGGCGCGTCGCCGTAGTCGGCGATCCCCGCCTCGAAGCGCTCCACCGGCACCCCGCCCAGTTCGCCGCTGCCGCGCACCTGGAAGCCGTTGCCGACAAAGGCAACCTCGGCCTGGGTCGATTCCAGCGCCGGCCATTCGGCCTGGAAGCGGAAACGGCCGCCCTCGATCCGCCCGCGCGCGTCGAACAGGCCGTTGTCGTGCACGAACGGCCAGTCATCCAGGTCGCCGGCCACCAGCGCGCGGCCATCGCGCACCACGCCGTCCTCCAGGGCCATGTCCAGCCACTGCACCGCCGCCGGCGGCATCGACTGGCGCAGCCAGAACTTCTTGGCCGCCGGCACCGCGGCATCGTCCAGTTCGGCGGCCACGTCCATCCACGGCCGGGTGCCATCGCCCTGGAAGTGCAGGCCGCCGCGCAGGCGCGCGCCGTAGTCGCTGGCGCGGATCGCCAGGTCCGGGGTGGCGACCTGCCAGCCCGGGCCTTCGCGCCAGGCCAGCAGGTGGCCGTCCAGGCGCACCTCGTGGGCCACGCCGAAGCCGCCCGGCCAGTCCAGGCGCAGCGGGGTGGCGGGGTCCAGCGCCAGGTGGATGGCCTGGGCATCGCCCTCGAAGCTGCCGGACAGGCCTTCCAGGCCGGGGGCGCGGCCGACCGGGGCGAAGCCCAGGCCTTCCAGCCGGCCCTGCAGGCGCAGCGCGCCGCCGCGCTCGCCGGCCAGCTCCAGCGCGGCCAGGCGCGCATGCGGCGCCGCTTCCAGCAGCCAGGCGCGGCGTTCCGGCGGCAGGCGGTCGGACAGCGCGGCCAGCGCCAGCAGCGGCCCCAGCTCGACCTCGTCCACCCGCAGCGCGTACTGCTGGCCGCCGGCCAGCACCAGCCCGTCCAGCCGCTGCGCGCCGCCGGGCATCTCCAGGTGCAGGTGCGGCGCGTCCAGGCGCCAGCCGCCGGCCACCAGCCGCCAGGTCAGCTGTCCGGACAGCCCGGCCAGCTGCTGCAGCGGACGGCCGAGGCCTTCCAGCGGGGCTCCGGCCAGCTCCACGCCGCGCAGCTCGAACTGGCTGGTCGCCAGCACCACGCGGCGGCCGCGCAGTTCGGCCCAGGCCTGGACCTTGCCGCTGCCGGCCTGCGGGGTGATCCCGGCCTGGCCCAGCAACGGCGCCCAGGCGGCCAGGTCGGCCGCGTCCAGCTGCGCCCAGGCGCGGCCATCGCCGCGGCTGCGCTCGAACTCCAGGGCCAGGGCCAGCGGTTCGGCCTGCGGATCGATCCAGCCGCGGGCACCGGCGCGGACCCGCGCGCCGTCGACGCGCAGGCGCAGGTCGATGCGCGGGATGCGCAGCTGCAGGCCCAGCTGCGGCGCCTCGACGTCGAGGCGGCCGCCAATCACCTGCAGCTCGCCCAGCCCTTCCAGGTACTGCAGCGGATCGGCCTGGGGCGCGCCGTCGGCCAGCGGCAGGCCGCGGATCGCCCAGCGGCCATCGTCTTCGCGGCGCAGGGCCAGGGCCGGGCCGCGCAGGCGCAGTTCGGTGAAGGAACGGCCCGGGAGCAGGCCGGCGTACAGCGAGACCAGCACCTCGGCCTGGCCGACCTGCACGCCGCCGCCGTCGGCGCCGCCGCCGATGCGCAGGCCATCCAGCTGCAGCAGCGGGCCGCGCCGGGTCCAGCGCGTGCGCACCTGGTCGAACTGCACCGGGCGGCCGGCCTTCTCGCTGAGCCAGGCCGCCACCTTGTCCGGATGGCGCTCGGCCAGCGGCAGCAGCTGGCTGGTGGTGCCGACCGCCAGCGCCACCGCGATCAGCAGCACGGCCGCCAGGTATCCGGCCCAGCGGCGCACCCGGCGCAGGCGGTGGCGCGACAGCACGGTGGTCACCGTCCGCGGGTCCGGCGGGCGCGCACGCGCGCCGCGGCAACGGCCAGCGCCGCCCCCGTCCCGTCGCTGCCCGTCCTGGCCGTTATCGTCCCTGGGGTCCGCGCCTCAAAGCAGGACCACATCGAACTGCTCCTGCAGGTACTGCTCGTCCGCCTGGAAGCGGATGCTCTTGCCGAGGAATTCCTCCAGCTCGGCCACCGCCGCCGATTCCTCCTCGGTGATCCGCGCCACCACCTTGGGCGAGGCGATCACCAGCAAGCGCGCTGCCTCGAACTGGCGCACGGCGCGGGTGATCTCGCGGAAGATCTCGTAGGTCACCGTCTCGGCGGTCTTCCCCGTGCCGCGCCCGCCGCACTGCGGACAGGTCTCCGACAGCTGCCGCTCCAGGCTCTCGACCGTGCGCTTGCGGGTCATCTCGACCAGGCCCAGCGGCGAGAAGTCGTACACCGTGGTCTTGGCGTGGTCGCGCGCCAGCGACTTCTCCAGCGTGCGCAGCACCTGGCGGCGGTGCTCCGGGTCGGTCATGTCGATGAAGTCGATGATGATGATCCCGCCCAGGTTGCGCAGGCGCAGCTGGCGGGCCACCGCCTGCGCGGCCTCCAGGTTGGTGCGGTACACCGTCTCCTCGAGGTTGCGCTGGCCGAGGAACGAGCCGGTGTTGACGTCGATGGTGGTCATCGCCTCGGTCTGGTCGATGACCAGGTAGCCGCCGGACTTCAGCGGCACCTGCTTGTCCAGGGCGCGTCCGATCTCGTCCTCGACCCCGTACAGGTCGAAGATCGGGCGGTCGCCGGAATACAGCTCCAGCTTCTGGGCCAGCACCGGCATGTACTTGGCGACGAAGGCCTGCAGCCGGTCGTAGGTGTCGCGCGAGTCGACCCGCACCTTTTCCACGTCCTTGCGGATCAGGTCGCGCACCGAGCGCAGCGGCAGGCTCAGGTCCTCGTAGATGATCGAGCCGGCCGGGGCCTCGCGGCCGCGGCGCTCGACCACGTTCCATACCCGCGACAGGTAGGCGATGTCCTCGGCCAGGGCCTCGGCCGGCTGGCCCTCGGCGTTGGTGCGGATGATGTAGCCATGGCCGCCGTGGCTGGTGGCCAGGTCGGAAACAATGGTCTTCAGGCGCTGGCGCTCGGCCTCGTCCTCGATCCGCGCCGACACGCCCACCGTGCGCGACTGCGGCAGCAGCACCAGGTAGCGGCTGGGGATGCTGATCTGGGTGGTCAGGCGCGCGCCCTTGGTGCCGATCGGGTCCTTGACCACCTGGACCACGATCTCCTGGCCATCGCGCAGCAGCTCCACGATCGACGGCGGCGCCAGCGGCTGCGGCGGGGCGTCGTCGGACACCCCGGCGTCGACCGGGGCCGGCCGCACCACGTCGTTGGCGTGCAGGAACGCGGCCCGCTCCAGGCCGACCTCGACGAAGGCCGCCTGCATGCCGGGCATCACCCGCTGCACCCGCCCCTTGTAGATGTTGCCGACCACGCCGCGGCGCCAGCCGCGCTCGATGTGCAGCTCCTGCAGCATGCCATTCTCGACCACGGCCACCCGGGTCTCGCGCGGCGTGACGTTGACCAGGATCTCCTCGGACATGCGCTCCTATCCTGCCATCGCGGCGCGGGCGCCGGCCGTGGTTGCGGGGCCGGCGGCCAGCAGCCGCGCGGTTTCGTGCAGGGGCAGGCCCATCACCCCGGAATGGCTGCCGGCCAGGTGCTCGACGAAGGCCTCGGCGCGGCCCTGGATGGCATAGGCCCCGGCCTTGCCCAGCGGCTCGCCGGTGGCGACGTAGGCGGCGATGGCCGCCTCGTCCAGCGCCGCGAAGCGCACCTGGGTGGTCGACAGCACCTCGCGCGCACCGGCGGCGTCGTGCACCACCACCGCCGACAGCACCTGGTGGGTGCGGCCGGACAGGCGCCGCAGCATGGCCGCCGCGTCGTCGGCGTCGGCCGGCTTGCCGAACACCTCCCCGTCCAGCACCACCTCGGTATCGGCGCCCAGCACCCGCGCGCCCGGCTCGGCGCATACCAGGGCCCAGCCGGCGGCGGCCTTGTCGCGGGCCACGCGGCGCACGTAATCGGCCGCCGGCTCGCCGGGGGTGCGCACTTCGGGCACGTCGACGTCGAGCAGGCGGTAGGAGAGGCCGAGGCGCTCGAGCAGTTCGGCCCGGCGCGGGGACTTGGAAGCCAGATAGAGCATTCGGAAAGGATAACCCGCGCCTGCCCGCTGAACGGTGTCCGATCGGCACCGGCGCCCCGCGACCCCGGAGCGGCTCACCGCGCGTTCATGCGTACAACCCGACCCTGCCGCCGTTCTTCACGCGGCCGGCGCGGCCCCATCCAAGGAGACCCATCGCATGCGCAACCTCTTCGCCTCCCTGCTCGCCCTCCCGCTGGCCCTGGCCATCGCCGCCCCGGCGGCGGCCCAGCAGGGGACGGTCCCGCCGCTGCCGGCCGACGCCACCCTGCTCTCGGTCCAGGCCCAGGCCCAGGCCAGCCAGGCCCCGGACATCGCCAGCGTGTCCGCCGGCGTGGTCACCCAGGCCGCCGACGGCAACGCCGCCATGCGCCAGAACGCCGAGCAGATGAACCGGGTACTGGCCGCGCTCAAGGCCGCCGGCGTGGCCGAACGCGACATCCAGACCAGCGGCGTGAACCTGCACCCGCAGTACCGCTACGTGGAGAACCAGGCACCGGTGATCACCGGCTACCAGGCCAGCAACACGGTGGGCGTGAAGCTGCGCGACGTGGCCAGGATCGGCAAGGTGCTGGACGCACTGGTGGCCAACGGCGCCAACCAGATCAACGGCCCCAGCTTCGGCATCGACAAGCCCGAGCCGCTGTACGACCGGGCGCGGATCGAGGCACTGAAGCTGGCCCAGGCGCGCGCGGAAACCTATGCCAAGGCGCTGGGCCTGCGCGTGCGCCGGATCGTCAGCATCGGCGAGGGCGGCGCCGGCATGCCGGTGCCGATGCCGCGGATGGGGGCGATGAAGGCCGAGGCGTTCGACAGCACCCCGGTGGCCCCGGGCGAGAGCAGCGTCTCGGTGTCGCTGGACGTGGTGTTCGAGCTGGGCCGCTGAGTCCGGCGGCCACCGCGCCATAAAAAAAGGGCGCCCCTGGGGGCGCCCTCCCGCCACTGTCCCGGGGCGGTCAGAACTCGTACTGGACCGAGAAGGTCACCGTGCGCGGGGCCACGAACCCGGTCGGGAACTTGTAGCTGTAGACCCGGTCGCCGGCGCCGGTGTCCCAGTCGTCGCGGACCCGGTAGTAGTCCTCGCGGTTGAACACGTTGTTGGCGACCAGGCCGAACGACAGGCCCTCCGCCCAGCGCGGCTCGTAGTCCAGGCGCAGGTCCACGATCTTCACCCACGGCACGCGGCCGGACGTACCGCGCGGATGCAGGCCGTCCTCGTACGAGACCGGGACGCTGGTGCCCTCGCCGCAGTAGAACGAGGCCACGCCGTACAGCGGGGCAACCGGGTCCGGGCCATCGCCCGGGTACACGCCGAAGCAGTTGATCGGGCGGCCGCTCTGCGCCAGCAGGCTGGCGCCCAGGCGCAGCTCGTCGGTCAGCTGGTAGGCGCCGAACAGCTTGAAGCTGTGCCGGCGGTCGTTGGGCAGGTAGCCGAACGAGCCGTCCATCAGGCCGGGGTAGTCGAAGTCCTGGGTGATGCCGGCATCGTCCTGGCCGTTGTCCGACTTCACGTAGCCCTCGGTGTTGCCCTTGCTCTTGGCATAGGTGTACGAAGCCGACAGGAACCACTTGCCGTCCCAGGCGCGGTCCAGCATCAGCTCCAGGGCGGTGTAGGTGCGGCGGGCCTCCGGCAGGCCGATGGCCTCGGCCGGGATGTCCACCCGGGTCAGGGTGCCGGTGCCGTCCAGGTCGACGTTGGCCGACAGGGCCTTGCCGGGGTTGGTCAGGAAGCAGTGCTCCAGGGCCCCGTAGATGGCCTCGGCCTGTTCTTCCGAATAGCCGTTGGCCAGCGCCCAGTTGGCGGCGCCATCGCCGGTGCAGATGTCGTCCATGCCCGACTGCAGTTCGCGGCGGATGGCGCGGAAGCCGGCGGTCCAGTTCGGGGCGAAGGTGAACTGGGTGCCGATGATGTACTCGTCCTGGTACATCGGGTCGAGGTTGTTGTCGACCACGGTCCGCGGGTCCGGGATCTCGCCGGTGGACGTGTAGTTGCGCGGGCCCACCTGCTCGCCCAGCACCGGGATGCCGGTCGCCGGGTCGATGCCGGTGAAGGTGTACCACTCGGTGTAGTCCAGCTCCGGGCCGGCCAGGCGCACGTTGGTGTTGGCGTACACCGGGATGTAGTAGCGGCCGGCGTTACCGAACACCTTCAGGCCGGAGTCGCCGTTCACGTCCCAGGAGAAGCCCAGGCGCGGCGCCCAGGTGTCCTCGATGTCGATGAAGGTGCCGCCCTCGGAGTTGAGGTTCTCGAAGCCCTCGTTGCGGATGCCCAGGTAGGCCATGAAGTTGTCGGTGACCTGCCAGGTGTCCTCGACGTACCAGGCATTGTTCTTGGTCAGGTAGGTGCCGCCGTTGCCGATGTAGCGGAAGCGGACCAGTTCGGTGACGCCGGGCGGCACGATCACCCCGGGCGCGGCGGTGGAGCCGGGCGTTCCGTTGACGTAGCGCCAGGACGCGCCGCCGGAGTACTCGCTGCCGTCGACCGTCTCGAATTCCTCGCGGTCCAGGCCGAAGCGCAGGGTGTGGTCGCCCAGCACCCACTCGCCGTCCACACGCCAGGCCTTGCGCACGTCGCCGGCGTCCGGCACGCCGCGGAAGGTGTCGATCCAGCAGCCGGCCACGCCCACCGGCGCGGTGCCGGAGGAACGCACGTCGACCACCACCGGGCAGCCCTCGGCGTTGGTGTTGGTGTTGAAGCGCGAGTACTCGCCGCGGCCGTACAGCGCCGACAGGGTGAAGGTGTCGGTGAGGTAGCCGGTCCACTTGCCGATGTAGTTCTCGCCGCCCTCCTCGGCGCGGAAGGTGCCGATCGGGGTGCCGCCGCCGATGGTCAGGTCGCCCGGCTCGCGCTGGTAGGTGGTGCCCTTGATCTTGTTCTTGTCGCTGAAGGCGGTCAGCTCGAGGCGGTGGCTGTCGTTGATGTACCAGTCCAGCTTGACCAGGCCCTGCGGCGAGTCTTCCTTGGAGCGGTCGCTGCCGTTCTCGTAGTTCAGGACCTCGGTGTCGTCCTTGCCCTGGAACAGGCCGAAGAAGAACAGCCGGTCCTTGATCAGCGGACCGCCGCCGTAGAGGTTGTAGACGAAGGAATCGGTCTTGGAGCCGGTGTCGACGATGCGGTAGGTGCCCGAGCGGGTCGGGTCGTACGCGAACGGGGTGCCCTTGGCCAGCGAGTCCGGGCTCCAGAACAGGCTCACGCCGCCCTTCCACTCGTTGGTGCCCTGCTTGGTGGTGACGTTGATGACGCCACCGAGGGAACGGCCGAACTCGGCGCCGTAGCCGCCGGTCTTCATCTGCTGTTCCTGCACCGCCTCGAACGGCACCTGGTTGAAGGCGGTGCCGGTGACGATGTTGGTCACGTTGAAGCCGTTGACGTAGTACACGTTCTCGGCCACGGAGGAACCGCCGAACGAGGCCAGGTTGCCGAAGCGGTTGTCGCCGCGCACCGTGCCCGGCGCCAGCAGGGCCACGTCGGTGGCGTTGCGGCGCACCGGCAGGCGGTCCAGCTGGGCCTCGGTCAGGATCGTCACCGACTCCACCGAGGACACGTCGATCGGGTTGACCGCGCCGGCGAAGCCGCGCACCTCCACCGCGTCCAGCGCCGTCGCCGAGGAACTGGCCGCGGCGACGAAGGAGACGTTGGAGCCGCTACCGCTGCTGACCCGCACCACGCGCTCGTTCACTTCCCCGGACGGCGAGGTGCGGATCACCCGGTACTCGCCCGCGGGGATGGCCGACAGGCGGAAGCTGCCGTCGCCACCCACGGTGATCTGCCGGGTAAAGCCGGTCTGGGTGTTGACGATCTGGACCGTGTCGCCGCTTTCCGCCTGGCCGAAGACCGAGCCGGCGGTATTGGACTGCGCGTGGACGGTGCCTGCGAAACACAGGCCAAGCGCGATACTGAGCGCGGTCCGCCTTATTCCCCTGGAGCAATGGAAGCGATTGGATTCAGTCACAGCTGCAGCCTCTTGATGGATGGAAACTGGACTTGCGCCCGAAGGCTTTCTTACCGGACGGAAAACGCCCGGTTAACCGCGATGTAACGGTGTTTTTGCGCAAGGAATCAAGCCAGATGAAACGACCTGGTTCTCACTTTGCGGAACCGTTCGGATAAATCGATTCGCACTAGCGCATTCAACAAAGTCATCGGATCGTGAAGTCGCGAAGCCCGTCACGCGCGCGCACGTCTGGCGTCACCATTTGATTCGCCGCATACAAACCTGAAGCACTGGCCCGTGGGCGCCTGCAGCTGCCTTGGCGTCCCGACGTAACCCGCGCATACGCATATATATGCGTGGCCATCGTCCGCTCGCAGCGCCGGCGAGGCACTCGCGCATCCCCCGGGCAGATCCGGAGGCTTCCCTCGACGCGCGACACCGGCCACCTCCCCGTTCCCGCGTGCCCTGCCCCGGGTGCACCCTGGCATGCCCTCCGCAAGCCGTGCCGCCGCATGTCGCAGCGCAGCGTGGCGCGATCCGGCATCGGCTTTCGGTCGCGTCCAGCGCATCCGCCCCGCACACAAAAAAGAACCGGCGCCCGAAGGCGCCGGTTCCGGTCACGCACGATCGGTGTGGATCAGAACGAGTAGCGCACGCCCAGGTAGGCACGGCGCGGCTCGACCCAGTCGTTGGCCTGGCCGAAGTTG
This sequence comes from Pseudoxanthomonas sp. GW2, assembly GCF_000283075.1. Lineage (NCBI taxonomy): Bacteria > Pseudomonadati > Pseudomonadota > Gammaproteobacteria > Lysobacterales > Lysobacteraceae > Pseudoxanthomonas > Pseudoxanthomonas sp. GW2. The sequence continues at coordinate 11,566 of NZ_ALIP01000155.1, read as the reverse complement.
TACACGCCGTTGCCGTCGACCAGGGCCATGTGGCTGGTGGCCGACTGCTTGTTGAGGATGTTGAAGACGTCGACGAAGAACTCCAGCTGTCCGACCTGCAGCGGCTTGACGTACTTGGCGCGCACGTCGAGCGTGTAGTACGACGGGCCGGTCTCGGCGCCGATGCTGCCGGGCAGCACCCAGGTGTCGAACACGCCGTCGTACTCGTACTCGTCGCCCATCACCGGCAGGTAGCGGCCGGAGATCAGCTGCGAGCGGCTGTAGATCAGGCCGCTGTTCCAGTTGAACACCGCGCTCAGCTCCAGGCCGAAATCGAACTCGTACGAGCCGAAGGCCTTGAACTGGTGCTCGATGTTGCCCGGCTGCCGGCCCCACATGTTGGGGGCGCGCGGGTCGATGGCCAGCCAGTCGCCCTGGAAGTCCGCGTTGGAGTCGGAGTTGGTGTTGCCGTGGGCGTCGTTGTAGGTGTACGACAGCATGCCCTGCCAGTTGTTGCTCTTGAACTTCTGCAGGGTGATCTCCAGGCCCTGGTACTCGCGCTTGCCGCCGGCCAGCGTGGCGATCACGTAGTTCGAGTTCGGGGCGCCGTCGTAGCCGAAGTACGAGTACGGCAGGTAGAACGTCGGCGAACCCGGGCCGGCCACGCCGTGGTCGCCGCGCTCGACCGTCGGGTCGGAGTACAGCGCCAGGTCGTAGTCCTCGAGGATGTCCTTGGTGGTGCGCCGGGTGAAGGTCACCGACAGGCTCATGTCGGTGCCGATCGTGTGCGACACGCCCACCATGAACTCATCGGTATACGGCGTCTTGGTCGACGGCGCGAACAGCGCGTCCGGGGTCTTCTCGCCACCACGCACGCGATAGGTCAGCCAGCGGTCGCCGATGTAGATCTGCTCGTGCAGCTCCGGGCCGGTCAGGTTGCCGGCGAAGTCGGCCATGTTGGTGCGGATCGGGTCGTAGTACCGGCCGTAGAAGCCGAACAGCTTGGAACGGGCGTCGCCGAAGATGTCGTACACCACGCTCAGGCGCGGGGCGAACTCCCAGTCGAACTTCGCGGACTCGCCGCCCTTGGAGTCGTAGTGGGTCCACTCCTCGGCGCGCACGCCGGCGTTGACCGTCCACTGGTCCTTGGTCCAGGTGTCCTGCAGGTAGAAGGTCTTGCCCTTGCTCTTCACCGTGTACGGCGCGGCGGCCGCCTCGATGATGCGGTAGTTGTTCACCTGGCCGGTCGGGTTGCCCGCGGTGCTGGTGAACTGGTACGCGTACAGCTCGGCCTGCGACACCTCGCCGTCGCCGTTGGTGTCCAGGGCGCTGATGAAGTACGCGCGGTCGGCGGCGGTGGAGTTGCCGACGCGGCCGGTGTCGGACAGCAGGCGGGAAACATCGCTGCTGGAGATCGAGCGGGTGCCCGACCAGCCCGGGCCGATGAAGTCGGCGAAGCTCACGCCGGCGTTGGCCGCGGCGATGGAGGCGTAGCGCGCGCGGTCCGGGCCGGTGATGATCGAGTCCTCGAAGTACTCGTTCTCCGAGTAGGACACGCCGCCCTTGATGGTGTGGGTACCGAAGGCGGTGTCCAGGAAGTACTCCAGGCTCAGGCCGAACTCGTCGCGGTTGCGCTCGGTGATCAGCGCGGTGCCGCCGCCGCCCTGCTGGCGCTCGGCCAGGCTGGCCGGCGAGTTGAAGTAGGCGACGTCGTTGCGCGACTGGTCCTGCACCGCCGGGATGTCGGACAGCTCGCCCTCGTGGGTGAAGCCGTAGACGTTCAGCAGCAGGTTGCCCCAGTCGCGGCTGTACTCCAGCTTGTAGTTGTCGCCGCCCTGCTCGCGGGCCACGTCGCGGTTGTTGAGGGTGGTCGCGTTGCGCGAACCGCTGATATCGGTCGGGTCGTTGAAGAAGGTGGCGACCAGGCGGTCGTTCTCGGTGATCTGCCAGGTGGTCTTGAAGAACGCGTAGCGCGCGTCGCTCTCCACCGTGCGCATCGCGGTGCGCGTGGTCGGGTCAAGCACGTCGTCTTCGCGGTACTTCTTCTGGTACGAGGCGAAGAACCACAGCTTCTCCTTGACGATCGGGCCGCCCAGGGTGAAGGCGGTGTCGTAGGTGGAGAAGCCGCTGGACTCGCCGTGTTTGTCCTTGGCGACCAGGTTGTCGTTCTGCAGGTAGTAGTTGACCGAGCCGTGCCACTCGTCGCTACCGGACTTGGTGATCACCTTGGAGATCAGGCCCGAGCCGCCGGCGTACTCGGCGGGCACGCCGCCGGTGATGACCTGCTGCTCCTGGATGATCTCGGAGTTGAAGTTCGAACCGAAGGTGCCGGTGTTGTTGTCGGTGACGTCGACGCCGTCGATCAGGTAGACGTTGTCGGAGGAGCTGCCGCTGGCGCCGCCGATGTCGCTGTAGTTGACGCCGGACTTGGACGAAGGGTTGCCGCCGGGGCTGGGCTTCACGCCCGGGACCAGCTGCAGGTAGCTCTGGTAGCTGCGGCCGGTGGGCAGCGATTCCACCATCTGCAGGGTCAGCGTGGTGCCCACGGTGGCCGAGGTGGTGTCGATGGCCGCCAGCGAGGCGCCGGTAACGACGATCGCGTCGAGGGTGGTGGCATCGCCGGCGGTGCGGCCGCCGCCGCCCAGGCTGTAACCCAGGCTGAGGTTGCGGCCGGAAACCACCGCCACGTTGGACGCGGTGTAGTCCTCGTAGCCGGCCGCGGAAATCACCACGGTGTAGTTGGTCGCCGGGTCGAGGCCCTGCAGGCGCACGGTGCCGTCATCGCCGGTGACGCCACTCTTGCTGACGAGGCTGTCCGGAGAGCTGACCCGCACGGTTGCACCGGCAACCGGTTGCCCGTCAGCACCGGTGATGCTGATACGCAAGCTGCCGGGATCGGCGGCCCAGGCGGCGCCGGCAATGCACATGCCCAGCGCGAGACTGAGCATGCTTCGCTTGATGTTCTTCACACAACGGGAGCTTTTCGTATTCGTCACAGCGCCGACCTCTCAAAAAATGTTCGAAGGGGGTGGACCACGTGGACTACACGCCCGGCATACATCCATGGCTGGAACCTGAATGAAATGCAGGGTTAACCGGAATATAACGACGTTTCTCCCGCAGAAGAATCATGTGAAATGAAAGCAATTGGATTCAGCTGTTCATCTCAAAATAAAATAAATTTATTTGCTGACGAAACTGAATTGGGCATTCGATAATTGCGTACTGTTAAGTACTTGTTTTTATTTGCGCACTACAGCAAAACCTGAAAACATGAATATCTCGGGAAAGGCGTCATAATATATTTTCAAGGAATCGAAAAGCCTCAGAAATGGAGAAAATTGAATAGATTCCCTGACTTCGGGCACATGTCTTTCGTTGGCGCCGGCGCAACGATCGGGAATCTTGGGCAACGAGCAGCCCATCACCGTACGCGGATGTTCAGCTCGCCCGGGCCCGCGCCCTGGCGGGCCTCCTTGCTTGCGCAAAAAAAACCAGGGCGCCCGTCATCGCCAGTGGCGATATCGGGGTCCGCAAGGAATATTGGCTAGCGCGCCACGCGCATCCGGCTGCAACGTGATGCAATCGCTCGCCGCACCATCCAGGTGCGGCAAGGGCCGCCCGCCCCCGCTGCTGGCCAGGCGCCGCGCCAGAGTGGCGCCCTCGCAAACCAGCAAAGCGATCACCGATCAGCTCCGCCCCCGGAGCCGCCATCCGCGCCACGCCTGTGGAGCGCAGCGTGCCGGCCACGAATGCACGTGGAATGCCGCGCTGTCCGCATGCAGGTGCACTACGCATTCCGGCGCGTTCCCGGCGGTCGGCGGCGACATCACGCCACCGGGCTCGTGGCGGTCCTGGGGGACTGCCTTGTCGTCGCCGGTATCCGACCCGGAGCCGTCCTGGGTCGCGAGCCGCAAGGATTTGCCGTGGGCGGCGTAGTGCGACCCGGTCGCGCACGTGCGTGCGCGTTTTGGCCCGCCACGTGATCCACCAGGGGTCGCCACGGGCCGGTAGCCCACTGGCACGCCCCACACGCAAGCAAATCCGGTGTCGGTACAGCAGGGCCCCCGCGCTTGCCGCCGCAAACCAGGGCAAAAAAAAAACCGCCCCCGTTGCCGGGGGCGGTCTTGAAGCACCTTCTAGATCCGGAACGGATTAGAAGTCGTACTGCACCTGGAACCGCACGTAGCGCGGATCGTTGAAGAACTTGGCAGCACCGTAGTTGTAGTAGTTGCGGTACGAGGACACGCCGCTGTAGGCGAACTTGGTCTCGTACACCTGGGTCGGCTTGATGTTGTTGAACAGGTTGATCACGTCAACATTCAGGCGCAGACCCTCGGCCCAACGCGGCTTGTACACCAGGCTCGGGCTGAAGGTGACGACCCACGGGGTGCGGCCAGCGGAACCCACCGGGCTCACCACGTCGTCCTGGGCACGGTTCTTGTTGCTGCCGGTGTTGATCTCGCCGGTGTCGCAGACATGGAACACGCCGGTGTAGCCGTACTCGGTGCCGAAGCTGCCGTAGCCGCCGCCCAGGCAGGAGATCGGCGAACCCGACTGCGCCAGCAGGTTGAAGCCCAGCTGCCACTCCGGAGTGAAGGAGTAAGAGCCGAAGACCTTCAGGCTGTGGCGGTGGTCGTTGAACAGGTAGCCGTTGGCACCGATCATGATCTCGGCGAAGTCGAAGTCCGAGGTCGTGCCGGTGTCGTCCTGACCGTTGGTGCTCTTGACCAGGCCTTCCAGGTTACCGGTCAGCTTGGCCCAGGTATACGAGGCGCTGACGTTCCAGCGCTCGGTCGCCTTGTCCGCGCTCAGGGTGATGGCCTTGTAGTCACGCTTGGCCTTCGGACCCAGGGCGGCGCCCGGAACGGTGACGGTGACGATGTTGCCGTCGACGTTCAGGTCGGTGGTCAGGGTCATGTCGCGACCCGGGTTGTAGATGTAGCAGCCCGGGATGCCACCCGGCACGGTCCACTCGTCGTCCCAGTTGGACAGGTCGTAGCCGGCGTCCACGCCCGCGTTGTACAGCGCACGCGCATCGCAGGTGTCGTCGATGGCGTTGTCGACGCGGCGGTAGGTGCCCTTGATGCCCAGGGTCCAGCCGTCCAGGAAGTCGTTGGCCGAATCCAGGCGCTGCTGGTAGCCCAGGATCAGCTCGTCCTGGGTGTAGGGCTTCAGGCCGCGGGCGGCCACGGCTTCCGGATTCGGCACGCTGCCGTCCTCGCCGTTGTGCACCAGGTTGTACGCACCGTCGGCGTAGCTGCCGGTGGTGTTCACCGGCACCTTGGTCACCGGATCCAGGCCACCGGTGTAGGTGTAGTAGAAGTCGGTGTAGTACGAGGCCGAAGCGGCGCGCAGGGCGACGTTGGCGGCGATCGGCAGGGAGTAACGGCCGACCGAGCCGAACACCTTGGAATCACCGTTGCCCAGGACATCCCAGGTGAAGCCGACGCGCGGCTGCCAGATGTTGTCCTGCTTCACGAAGGTGATGCCGTTCGTGTTCTTGTTCTCGAACGAGTCGTTACGCAGACCCGCGTACAGCATGAAGTTGTCGGTGATGTTCCAGTTGTCCTCGATGTACCAGGACTTCTGGTTGACCTGCACGCTGCCGCCGTTGAAGTAGCGGATCTGGTTGTAGATGTCGACCGACTCGTCGGTGCCCAGGAAGTAATCGGACGTGGTGATGTAGTACACGTCCTGGGCGGCGCCCTGGAACGACTTCCAGCGCTCGTCGCTGTAACCGAACGAGATCTTGTGGTCGCCCACCAGGTACTCGAAGTCGATGCGGCCGGCGTCGCGCTTGTTCGAACCACCGTAGATGTCCACCGAGCTCACGGTGGCGCAGCCGATGTTCTGGCCGAAGTTCGAGCTGTCCGGACGGTAGTCGAGGACGTACGGGCAGGTCGGCGAGGAGTTGATGTCGCCGTTGTACTTGTTCTCGATGCCGTCGGCGTTGACCGTGTAGTCAGAGTTGGTGTTGTCCATCTGACCATACTGCAGCGACATGGTCAGGGCATCGCTGAGGTAGGAGGTCCACTTCAGGATGTGGGTGGTGCCACCGTTCTCGAGGATCTCCTTGCCCTGGTAGGTGCCCTTGCTGACGCTGGCGTCGGCGTCCAGGCTGGAGTAGGTCGCGGTGTAGCGGTTGTAGGTGCCCTTGCGGGTATTGTCGAAGCCGGTGTACTCGACGTGGTTGTTGTCGTTGACGTACCAGTCCAGCTTGGCCACCCAGTACGGCTGACGCGACTTGTAGTCGTACATGGTGGTGTTGCGGTTCGTGGTGTACGGCGCAGTCGGCGAGGTCGAGTAGCCGTTACCACGGGCAGCGTAGCTGGTCACGTCCTGGTTGCTGAACGAACCCAGGGCGAAGAAGAACAGGCGATCCTTGATCAGCGGACCGCTCGCCCAGAAGCTCAGGTTGTCCGAGGACGACTTGTTGTTGCCGTAGCTGCGGAAGATGGTGCCGTCGCTCAGCATCACCGGATCGGGCTGCTCGCGCAGCGAATCCGGCACGACGGTGTAGCTGAAGCCGCCCTTCAGCTCGTTGGTGCCGCGCTTGATGTTGACGCTGGTCACGCCGCCGGTGGAGAAGCCGTAGCGGGCGCCGTAGCCGCCGGTCTGCACGTCCAGCTGGTCGATCGCCTGGTACGGAACCTCGGAGAACGACAGGTTGTCGTACAGGTTGGTGACGTTGAAGCCGTTGACGTAGTAGCTGTTCTCGGCCGCCGAGGCGCCACCGAACGAAGCGTTGCCGAAGTAGTCACTGCTGGCGGCAGTGCCCGGGGTCAGCAGCGAGACCGCGGTGACGTTGCGGGCGACCGGCAGCGAGTTCAGCTGGTCGGCGGTGAAGGTGGTGCGGGTCTCGATGCTGGTGAGGTCGATGCCGTTGACCGAGCCCAGGCCGCGGACCTGGACGACGTCCAGCGAAGTCGCGTCGGAGGCGGCGAACGAGGCGGTCACGGCCTTACCGGCAACCACGGTGACGACGGTGGTGCGGCCATCGGAGGTGGTCACCTCGTACTGTCCGGCCGGCAGGGCCGGGGCACGGAAGCGACCGTCGGCACCAACGGCGAACTCGCGGACCTGGCCCGAACCCAGGTTGCGCACCTGGACCTTGCCGGCGGACGCGTCGAGCGTACCGATGATGTCGCCCGAGGTGCTCTGGGCGTAGGCCTGTTCGGCCGGGATCATGGTGGCCACAGCACCGGACAGCGCCAGTGCCAGCAGGCTCACCTTCATATAGTTACGGCGGCGGCTGTCACCGCCCTTAGTTGCAAAAGACATTAGTCCTCTCGATTCAAATGCTTATGGGACAGTGGCCGCGAAGCTAAGCCTCGCCAGCGGTCCCAACCTATACCATTTCAAATAAAAATTAAAGTTGCGTTACTGACTCGCAAAGGAAGTCTTGTAAGCACCACAAAGGTGCGCTATGCGCTCCCGTTTGGATCTACAGAAGGCCCGCTGTAGCGCCTTTGGCGAGCAGTTCCGGCCCAATCCCCATTCAGGTGCATTCATAGCCAAATGGAATTAGCAAGCGCATCCCAGAAACAGATCGTCCCAAACATAGAACGAACTAATGAAACGCCCCGTATGGTGGGCGCCGGGACCGGGTCGTATTCAGGCGCGGTGGTAGGGGTGGTTGGCCAGCATGGCCGCGGCGCGGTACAGCTGCTCGGCCACCACCAGGCGCACCAGCATGTGCGGCAGGGTCAGCGGGCCCAGGGACCAGGATTCGTGGGCCATGGCCCTGACCTCGGGGGCGTGCCCTTCCGGGCCGCCAATCAGGAACGCCAGGTCGCGACCCTGCTGCCGCCAGTGCTCCATGCGCGCGGCCAGCTGTTCGGACGACCAGGGCTTGCCGGGCACGTCCAGCGTGACCACGTGTGCGTTCTTCGGCAGCGCCGCCAGCACGCGCCGGCCTTCGTCCTCGATCGCCCGCTGCGGATCGCGGCCCTTGCCGCGCAGGCCCGGCTCCACTTCCACCAGTTCCAGCGGCATCCAGTGCGAGAGCCGCTTGCGGTACTCGGCGAAACCCTCGGCCACCCAGGAGGGAGCGCGTTCGCCGGTTGCGATCAGACGTGCCTTCATCGGCACATGATACGCACCACCAGGCCGCAGCCAGGCCGCACCGCGCCTGCCTGCGCAATGCACGGCCTCTCCTGCCCGCTCCCTGGCTGCCACCGGATCCGCGCGCCAGTCACGCGGCGGGAACGAGCGGCTGGCCGGGGCAGCGGAGGCCGCGGCGGGCCGGCACGCCCGATTGCGTCACACCGCCTTCCCGCGGCCGGCGGGCGTCAGGAGCGGCGGCGATCAACCCGGCACAACCCCGGCAGCGAGGCGGTTGCGGGGCCGCAGTCGCACCAGGCAGCAGGCGCATCGGCGCGCCACGCACGCGCGGGCACGCCTTCTGCACGCAGGAGCGCGACGCCCACCGGCGCAGGAACGCAAAGGCCGCGCCCAGGCGCGGCCCTTGCTTCGTGCGGTGCCGCCCGCATGCGCGGGCGCTGGATCAGCCGGCGTCGTCGACGTCCGCGGCCGAGCGCGGCTGCTGGTCGCCGACGCTCCACAGCCGCTCCAGCGCGTAGAACTCGCGCACCCGCGGCAGCATGACGTGGACGATCACGTCGCCCAGGTCCACCAGCACCCACTCGGCCTCGCGCTCCCCTTCCACGCCAAGCGGCTGCGCGCCGAGCTTCTTGGCGAACTTCACCACCTCGTCGGCGATGGACTTCACGTGGCGGGTGGATGTACCCGAGGCGATCACCAGGTGGTCGGCCACGCTGGTCTTGCCGCGCACGTCGATCTCCACGACGTCCTTGGCCTTGATCTCCTCCACCGCGGCGCGCACGGCGGCAAGCAGCTTGTCGGCGGAAGGGGGCGGCTCGGGCAGCCGGGGCTTGATGACGTGGGCCTGGTTGTTCAAGGAAGACTCGAGGTAGCTGGGGAATGGCCGGCACTTGGCCGACAGGGGTGCGGATTATACCGGCGGCGGCGTCACGTACCCGTCACGCCGTGCGCACCCTGCCCGGCACCGTACAGGCCGTGGCGGAGGATGTAGCCGGCCACTGCCGGCGGCACCATGCCCTGCCAGCCCGGATCGCCGGCGGCGATCGCGGCTCGCACCGCGCTGGCCGACTGCGGATGCAGCGGCTGCCGCAGCGGCAGGATCCGGCCGCCGGCGGCCGCGGCCAGCGCCGCCGGCGAGTCGCACCAGCGCCCTTCGGTGGCTGCCGCCAGCTCCGGTGGCAGCCCGCGGTCGACCGGCTCGTCGCCGCGACTGGCCACCACCAGGTGCGCCAGCGACAGGATCTCCCGCCACTGGTGCCACTGCGGCAGCGAGCGGAAGCTGTCGGCGCCCAGCAGCAGCGCCAGCGGCGCGTCTCCGCCGTGCAGCACGCGCAGTTCGCGCAGGGTGTCGATGGTCCAGGACGGGCCACTGCGCTCCAGCTCGCGCCGGTCCACGCGCAAGCGCCGATCGCCGGCCGCGGCCACATCGAGCATGCGCGCACGATGGTGGGCGCTGGCGCCGGGCACGGCGCGGTGCGGCGGATCGGCGGCCGGGGCCAGGGTCACCGGCACGCCGAACGCGTCGGCGGCTGCGCGGGCGATGGCCAGGTGGCCGCAATGGACCGGATCGAAGGTGCCGCCGTACCAGAGCCTGAGCATGGCCGGCGGACTCACCCGGCGGTCGCGAGCAGCCGGGTGGCGGGGGTATCGGCGATTGCCAGCAGCAGCCGCTCCAGCAGCAGCCACGGATCGCCGGCGGCGCGGCCCTTGGCCGCGCGGTCCACGCGCGAGGCGTAGGCGGCGAACCGGTTCCAGCGCAGCGGCGCGGCGTGCCGCTGCAGGGCACGCTTGAACGGCGCCTGGCGTGCCTCCCACAGGCCTTGCGACTTCATTTCCGCGGCGAGGTTGGCGCCACGCGCCTGGGCACGGGCCAGCGCGGCGGCGCGCAGCAGCTCGCGGATCACCACCGGCATCAGCCCGGCCACCTGCTCGCCCTCGGCGCGCAAGCCGGCCAGCATGCGCCGCACCTGCGCCGCCTGGCCGGACAGCGCGGTCTCGACCAGGCGGAACACGTCGTAGCGGGCGGCGTCGGCCACCAGCGATTCCATCGTGTCCAGGTCAAGGGTCGCGCCCGGTGCCAGCAGCGCCAGCTTGTCGATCTCCTGCGCGGCAGCCAGCAGGTTGCCCTCCACCCGCTCGGCCAGGCCCTGGACCGCCTCGGGGCTGGCGCGCAGGCCGCGGTCGCGCAGCCGGCGCTCGATCCAGCCCGGCAACTCGTGCGGCTTGAGCGCCCAGGCGATGGAGACCACGCCGTGCCTGGCGACCGCTTCGTACCACTTGCCCTGGTGCGCCTTGCTCCATTCGTTGGCCACGATCAGCAGGGTTACGTCCGGCGGCGGGTTGGCGCAGAAGGCCATGATGACTTCCGAACCGGTCTTGCCCGGCTTGCCATTGGGCAGGCGCAGTTCCAGCAGGCGGCGCGAGGCGAACAGGCCGGGCGCGTCGAAGCTGGCCGATAGCGCATCCCAGTCCGGCTCGCGGCCCTCGGCCTCGAACACCTCGCGCTCGGCGCCCTCGGCGCGCGCGCGCGCGCGCACCGCGTCGGCGGCTTCCAGCACGTGCAGGGTTTCCGGGCCTGCGACCAGATAGGCCGGCTGCAGCGGCTGCTTGCCCACATGCGCGACCAGCTGTTCGGGCTTCAGCTCCATCGGGCCGGGCCTGGCTGCATCGGATTCACCGCACCGGGGCGTCGAGGGAGGCGGGCCCCTCTTCCGTCGCCCCGGCTTCGCCCGGCACGGGCGCGGCCGGCCTGGCCTCCGGCGCACGCACCGGGCGCGCGCGCGAGGGATCGGCGCGGACCACGCTGTCGAGCCGGCGCAGGATCGAGGCGGCCATCTCGCGGCGCAGCTCGTCGGCCAGGATCTCGCGCTCGCTGCTGGTGCCGGTGGCGTCCTCCGGCGGCGACACGTAGTCGCGTGCCAGTTCCACCGACTGCCGCGGCACCAGCACGGTGCCGTCGCCCAGCACCGCGGTGAACACGGTGGCGTAGCGCAGCGAGAATTCCTGGGCGCGGCCCTGCTCGTCGATCGCGATCGGCAGGTCGCCCCAGCGCTCGGACAGCACTTCCAGGCGCAGCACCTCGCCCCCGGCGGTGCCCTCGTCGGCCACCTTGGCGCCGGCGTTGCGCAGGTTGCGCTCCAGCAGGGTCACCAGCGAGCTGTACGGGGTGCTCGAGTACACCTGCACCGGCGGCGCATCGCTGGGCAGGGCGATGCGGTCGCGCAGGTGGAAGCCGCATCCGGCCAGGGCCAGGGTGGCGAGGAAGAGCAGCGCCCGGGCGGGCGGGGACGCGGTCGCAATCATGTGGAGAAGTCTGGACGAGGCCGCGACGGGCGGCAACAGGCGCGAAGCCTGACCGATTCCCCGTGAACGCCGCTTGAGAGCACCGGCGCCGGCACTGCCACCCGGATGCAATACGCGCAGCGCGGATCGGGGGATGGACGTTCAAGGCGTGGGTGCCAAGGCTCCTCCGCACCGACAGCGCCAGGCGGGAACAACCGACGCTACCTCCCCCCCCCCC
>NZ_ALIP01000154.1:0-9118 GCF_000283075.1 Pseudoxanthomonas sp. GW2 | reverse complement strand
GTCGCCGTTTTGCGTTGGGGGATTGGGGATTGGGGATTCGTGATGCGCCCCGGCCCGAATCACCAATCACCAATCACCGCAGGCTACTTGACCTGCTGCTTGCCCAGCTTGCGGGCCAGGGTGCGGCGATGCATGCCGAGGCGGCGGGCGGTTTCGGAGACGTTGAAGCCGGTTTCGGCCAGGACTTCGTGGATCCGCTCCCATTCCAGGGTCTTGATCGAGGTGGGACGCTCGCCCAGGCCGATGTCGGCGTTGCCCTGGGCCTTGCCGAAGGCGGCTTCGATGTCGTCGGTGTTGGAGGGCTTGGCCAGGTAGTGGCAGGCGCCCAGCTTGATCGCTTCCACCGCGGTGGCGATGCTGGCATAGCCGGTCAGCACCACGATCAGCATGTCGGGATCGCGCGCATGCAGGGCCTGGACGCAGGCCAGGCCGGAACTGCCGCCGGCCAGCTTGAGGTCGACCACCGCGTAGCCGGGCTCGAACTCCTGCAGCACCGCGTCCAGCTCGGCCTGGCCGGGCACGTGCCGGACTTCGTAGCCGCGGCGCTCGAAGGAGCGGACCAGGGTGCGGGCGAAGGCAGCGTCGTCTTCGACGATCAGCAGCTTGCGCGGCTGCTCAATGGATTCATTCATCGTCATCGGCATCCGGGTCGGGGGGATCGGGCTGGGGCGGCAGCAGGGCGGCCAGTGGCAGTTCCAGGACCACCCGGGCGCCGCCGGGGGAGCGGTTGGAGGCGTTGAGGCGTCCGCCCAGGCTGCGGGCCACGTTCAGCGAGAGGAACAGGCCCAGGCCGCCGCCCGGGCGGCCCTTGGTCGAATTGTAGGGCTTGCCGAAGTTGGCCAGCGTCTGCTCGCTGAACCCGGGGCCGTTGTCGCTGACCTCCAGGACCAGGGTCTGCCGGTCGCCCCCGGCGAGGCGGACTTCCATGCCAACCCAATCCGGCGATGCCTCCAGTGCGTTATCCAGGATGTTGCCGATCATCTGCTTGAGGCCGGAGTCGGAGATGATCGGCACGTCCGCCTCCAGGTGGCGGCGGTAGTCGAGCGTGCGCACCGGACGGGTGGCGCTCCATTCGCTGACCAGGCCGTCGAGGAAGGTTGCCAGGGTGGTCTGTGCCGGCGCTTCGCCGCGGGCGTCGCCGGCCGACAACAGGATGCCGGTGACGATCGACTTGCAGCGCTCGAGCTGGGCCTGCATTTCGTCCAGGTCCTGCTGCAGGTCCGGGTGTTCGGTGAACGGCGCCATGCGCCGCCAGTCGCCGAGCAGCACCGACAGCGTGGCCAGCGGCGTGCCCAGTTCGTGCGCGGCGCCGGAGGCCAGCAGGCCCATGCGCACGATGTGCTCCTCCTCCACCGCCTGCTGGCGCAGCGCCGCCAGGCGTGCGTCGCGGTCACGCAGGATGCGGGCGATGCGGCCGATGAACAGGGCGGCCAGGGCCGCCGTCAGCAGGAAGCAGGCCAGCAGGCCCTGCACGTAGGGATCGGCCACGCCGCGCGCCGGATTGGCGTGGATGGTGACCGGCCCGGGCGAGACCACCATGCCCAGCACGCCGGCGCAGGCCGCGGCCACCACCACCCACGCGGCCCAGCCGGGCAGCAGCAGGGCGCCGAGCGCCACCTGCAGGAGGTACAGGAACAGGAAGGGGTTGGTGATGCCGCCGCTGAGGTAGAGCTGCGCGGTCAGCGCGGCCACGTCCACCAGCAGGGCCGCCAGCAGCGCCAGGTCGCCGACTTCCTGCCGCGGCCGCCAGAACACCAGGCAGGCCAGGTTGAACGCGGCCAGGCAGCCGGCGATGCCCAGCATGGTGACCAGCGGCAGCTCGATGTCCAGCGCGAAGTGGACGAAGCCGATGGTCGCGACCTGGCCGACGATGGCGTACCAGCGCAGCTCGATCAGCTGCTGCATGTTGCGCAGGCCGGCGCCGTGCGCCTCGTCGGCCGGGGCCAGTTCGAACAGGGCGGGGCTAGCGGGCGCGCCCGCGCCCGGGGTGCGTGGATCCATCCGGTTGCTCCGTGCTGCGCTGGCGCCAGTGGCGGCGGATGCGCCGTTCCTCCAGCGCGAAGCGCCAGGCGCCGAAGGCCACCAGCAGGGCCAGCGCGAACCAGGTCAGCGCATAGCCCAGGTGGTTGTCGCGGAACCGTACCACCGTCAGCCCGCCGCGGGGCCAGGGGCTGCCGGCCTGGACCGCCGAGGCGGCGTCGGCGTCGATGAAGTAGGGCAGGGCGCCGGCCAGGCCGCGGTGGGCGGCGATGGCCTCCACGTCGCGCGAGTACCAACGCTCCTGCTCCGGCTGGTTGCGGCGCAGGAAGCCGCCGCCGGGCTCGCCCAGGCGCAGCAGCCCCGTGACTTCCGCCGGGGCGTCCGCATCGGGCGGGACGGGTTGCCAGTGCTCGGGCACGAAGCCCAGGTTGACCAGGACCACGCTGCCGTCGTCGCGGCGCAGCGGCCGCAGCAGCCAGTGGCCGGAACCGGCCTCGGTCAGCGCCTGGGTGCGGGTATCCAGGCCCGGCAGCCAGTGGCCGCTGACGCGGACCCGGCGGTATTCGTGGTTGACGGGGGAAGAGGCCGCCCACGCGGCTGCGTCGGGCGCAGGCACCGGGGCGGCGTGCACCCGCGCGTCGACGCGGGCGATGAGGTCGTGCTTCCAGTGCAGGCGCTGGACCTGCCACAGGCCCAGCGAGAGGAACAGCAGGAACCCAAACGCGAACGCCACCGCCAGGACGGCGGTGGCGAGCGGGCCGTGCGGCCGCCGCGGGGCGGCCTCAGGCAGGCTGTTCATGGCGGTGGACCCTGGATCCGTTGTCCATGTGGCCAGCGTAACAGCCGCGGCGCATGGCCGGCGTCAGGGCATGACCAGCGCGTCGTGGGTCGACATGTGCGGCATCATGTTGGCGTTCATGTGGTGCATGACCCACAGCGAACCGGCCAGCACGATCACCACCAGGACCACGGTGAACATCAGCGCAAGCATGTTCCAGCCGCCTTCCGAGCGCGCGTTCATGTGCAGGAAGTAGACCATCTGCACCACGATCTGGACCACGGCCAGGCCGAGGATCACCAGGGCGGTGGTGCCGGAGTCCTGGATCACGTTGCCCATTACCAGCCAGAACGGGATGGCGGTGAGGACCACCGACAGGACGAAGCCGATGACGTAGTCGCGCAGGCTGCCGTGCGCGCCCTCCTCGTGGGCGTGGTGCTCGCCGCCGTGCTCGTCGTGGCTGGCGGCGTGGGCGTGGATGTCGTGGGGCTGGCTCATGGCAGCACTCCCATCAGGTAGACGAAGGTGAAGACGCCGATCCAGACGACGTCGAGGAAATGCCAGAACAGGGACAGGCACATCAGGCGGCGGCGGTTGGCCTCGTGCAGCCCGTGCATGCGCACCTGCACCATCAGCACCACCAGCCACACGATGCCGAAGGCCACGTGCAGGCCGTGGGTGCCGACCAGGGCGAAGAACGAGGACAGGAACGCGCTGCGCTGCGGGCCGGCGCCCTCGTGGACCAGGTGCGAGAACTCGTACAGCTCCAGCCCCAGGAACGCGGCGCCGAACAGGCCGGTCACCGCCAGCCAGCCGAGCACCCCGGCGGTGCTGCGGCGCTGCATGGACAGCATCGCGAAGCCGTAGGTGATCGAGGACAGCAGCAGCATGGCCGTGTTGAGGGCCACCAGCGGCAGGTCGAACAGGTCGGCGCCGGTGGGGCCGGCGGCGTAGCTGCGGCCCAGCACGCCGTACACCGCGAACAGGCAGGCGAAGATGAGCAGGTCGCTCATCAGGTAGATCCAGAACCCGAGCAGGGTGCCGTTCTGCGGGTGGTGGTGGCCGCCGGTGTCGTAGAACCGGGTCGGGTCGCCGGCGAGCGGCGAGGATGCAATGGCGGCGTCAGACATTGGCGTTCTTCAGCAGTTCGGTGCGGGCGGCTTCGGTCTCGGCCACGTACTCGGCCGGGATGTAGTAGTCCCGCTTGTAGTTGAAGGTATGCACGATCGAGGCGATCACGGTCGCGGCGAAGGCGCCGATGGCCAGCCACCAGATGTGCCAGACCAGGGCGAAGGCGCACACGGTGGACAGCCCGGCGATGACCACGCCGGCGGCGGTGTTCTTCGGCATGTGGATCGGCAGGAAGCCGGAGGTCGGGCGCTGGGCGCCGCGCTGCTTCATGTCCCACCACGCGTCGTTGTCGTGCACCACCGGGGTGAAGGCGAAGTTGTACACCGGGGGCGGCGAGGAGGTGGACCATTCCAGGCTGCGGGCGTCCCAGGGGTCGCCGGTCACGTCGCGCAGCTTCTCGCGGTTGCGGAAGCTGACGAAGATGCAGACCAGGAAGGCGGCGATGCCGATGGCGACCAGCACCGCGCCGAAGGCGGCAACCTGGAACCAGATCTGCAGCGATGGGTCGGTGAAGTGGCTCATGCGGCGGGTCACGCCCATCAGGCCCAGCACGTACAGCGGGGTGAAGGCGAACCAGTAGCCGGCCAGCCAGAACCAGAACGAGACCTTGCCCCAGAACGGGTCGAGCTTGAAGCCGAAGGCCTTCGGGAACCAGAAGGTCATGCCGGCGAACAGGCCGAACACCACGCCGCCGATGATCACGTTATGGAAGTGCGCGATCAGGAACAGGCTGTTGTGCAGCACGAAGTCGGCCGGCGGGACGGCCAGCAGCACGCCGGTCATGCCGCCCACCACGAAGGTGACCATGAAGCCCACCGTCCACAGCATCGGCACCTCGAAGCGGATGCGGCCGCGGTACATGGTGAACAGCCAGTTGAAGATCTTCGCGCCCGTGGGGATCGAGATGATCATCGTGGTGATGCCGAAGAACGAGTTGACGCTCGCCCCCGATCCCATGGTGAAGAAGTGGTGCAGCCACACCAGGTACGACAGGATGGTGATGCAGACGGTCGCGTAGACCATCGAGCTGTAGCCGAACAGGCGCTTGCCCGAGTAGGCCGAGACGATTTCCGAGAACACGCCGAAGATCGGCAGGATCAGGATGTAGACCTCCGGGTGGCCCCAGATCCAGATCAGGTTCACGTACATCATCGGGTTGCCGCCGAGGTCGTTCGTGAAGAAGTTGGTCCCCACGTAACGGTCCAGCGACAGCAGCGCCAGGACGGCGGTCAGCACCGGGAAGCTGACCACGATCAGCACGTTGGTGCACAGCGCGGTCCAAGTGAACACCGGCATCTTCATCAGGGTCATGCCCGGCGCGCGCATCTTGACGATGGTCACGATCAGGTTGACGCCCGACAACAAGGTGCCGACGCCTGCTATCTGCAGCGCCCAGATGTAGTAGTCCATGCCCACGTCGGGGCTGTACTCGATGCCCGACAGCGGCGGGTAGGCCAGCCAGCCGGTCTTGGCGAACTCGCCCACGAACAGCGACAGCATGACCAGCACCGCGCCGGCGGTGGTCATCCAGAAGCTGAAGTTGTTGAGGAACGGGAAGGCGACGTCGCGGGTGCCGATCTGCAGCGGCACCAGGTAGTTCATCAGGCCCGTCACCAGCGGCATGGCCACGAAGAAGATCATGATCACGCCGTGGGCGGTGAACACCTGGTCGTAGTGGTGCGGCGGCAGGTAGCCCAGGTTGTCACCGAAGGCGATGGCCTGCTGCAGGCGCATCATCAGCGCGTCGGCGAAGCCGCGCAGCAGCATCACCAGGCCCAGCACCATGTACATGATGCCGATCTTCTTGTGGTCGATGCTGGTGAACCAGTCGCGCCACAGGGTGCCCCACAGCTTGTACTTGGTGATCAGCGCCAGCACGGCCAGGCCGGCCACGCAGGTGCCGATGAACGCCGAGAGGATGACCGGGTCGTGCAGCGGGAACGATTCCCAGCCCAGGTAGCCGGTCAACGGGTTATAGGGTGCCGAAGTGGAATGAGGGGAGGACATGATTCGGGACTTCCGTCGTCAGGCCGCCGCGCCGGGTGCGGGCGCGGCGACGGACCGCATCAGGAGCGGGAGAGGGTGGTGGCCAGGCCGGGGGCCGGGGCGTCGCCGGCGGCGCACATGGCCGACTGCACGTAGCGGCCGCCACGCAGGTCGCCGCGGCTGCGGGCCTCCAGGCCCTCCATGCGGGTGCGGCCGGAGCCGTTGCCGGCGTCGATGGCCATCATCTCGTGCAGGCACATCCGGCGCGGGTCGACGCAGCGGTTGAGGACGGCCTCGTACAGGGCCGGGTCGACCGCGGCGAAGTGGTGCACCGGCTCGCGCACGCTGGGCTTTTCCAGCTCCAGGTAGCCCTCGCGGCCCAGCTCCCTGCCGCTTTCGCGGACCTTGCCCACCCAGGCGTCGAAGCCTTCCTGGCTGAGCGCATGGAAGCGGAAGCGCATGCCGGAGAAGCCGGCGCCGCTGTAGTTGGACGAGAAGCCTTCGTACTCGCCCTCGGTGCTGATCACCGCGTTCAGCTCGGTCTGCATGCCCGGCATGGTGTAGATCATGCCGGCCAGCGCCGGGACGTAGAACGCGTTCATCACCGTGGAGGAGGTGAGCTTGAAGCGGATCGGGCGGTCGACCGGGGCAGCCAGCTCGTTCACGGTGGCGATGCCCTGTTCGGGGTAGATGAACAGCCACTTCCAGTCGAGCGAGACCACCTCGACCTCCAGCGGCTCCACGCCCTCCGGCACCGGCTTGCCCTCGGCGATGCGCTCGAGGGGGCGGTACGGGTCCAGGGTGTGGGTGGTGATCCAGGTGATCGAACCCAGGGCGATGATGATCAGCAGCGGGGCCGACCACACCACCAGCTCCAGCTGCAGGGAGTGGTCCCAGTCGGGCTTGTAGGTCGCCTTCCTGTTCGAGGCCCGGTAGCGCCAGGCGAAGAACAGGGTGAGGCAGATCACCGGGACGATGATGATCAGCATCAGCACCGTGGCGATGATGATCAGGTTGCCCTGCTGGCGGGCGACGTCGCCCGGGGCGTTCAGCAGGATGGTGTTGCAACCGCCCAGCAACACGGCCAGGCTGGCAGCCGCCAGGAGGCGGCACAGGGTCTTGGGAAGGGACATCGTGCTTCGATTCGCGCTTGGCGGGGGTGCGCTGCACCGCACACTGTACCGCCGGGGGCAGGGGGGGGCGATTGGACGTTTTGTCCTATCGCCCGGCGCGGGTTTTGGTGTCACCCTGTCCGGGCCGGGTTGTGTACCCGGCCGTGGCCGTGCAACCTTGGCCGCAGCGACACCTTCCCGCCGCCTGCAACCGTTGCCATGACCTCGATCCCAGTGTCCAGCCATACCGTCTCCATCCACGGCCAGGATGCCTCCCAGCACGAGGTCGCCCCCGGCGAGATCGCCGTTGGCGTCGTGATCGGCCGGGCCTCGGAGTACTTCGACTTCTTCGTCTACGGCATCGCCTCGGCCCTGGTGTTCCCGAAGGTGTTCTTCCCCTTCGCCGAACCCCTGCAGGCGACCCTGTACTCGTTCGCGATCTTTGCCCTGGCATTCATCTCCCGCCCGCTGGGCACGGCGCTGTTCCTGCGCATCCAGGCGCGCTGGAGCCGCGGCACCAAGATGACCGCGGCCCTGTTCCTGCTGGGCACGGCCACCGCCGGCATCGCCTTCCTGCCCGGGTACGCGCGCCTGGGGGCGACCGCGATCGTGCTGCTGGCGCTGTTCCGCCTGGCCCAGGGCGTGGCGCTGGGCGGGTCCTGGGACGGCCTGCCGTCGCTACTGGCGCTCAACGCCCCCAAGCACCGCCGCGGCTGGTACGCCATGCTCGGCCAGCTGGGCGCGCCGGTGGGCTTCATCGTCGCCGCGGCGCTGTTCGCCTTCCTGCTCGGCAACCTCCCGGCCGAGGACTTCTACGCCTGGGGCTGGCGCTACCCGTTCTTCGCGGCCTTCGCCATCAACGTGGTGGCGCTGTTCGCGCGCCTGCGCCTGGTCGTCACCCACGAGTACGAGCGGCAGATGGGCCAGCGCGAGCTGGAGCCGGTGCCGCTGCGCGAGCTGTTCCGGGAGAAGGGCAGGCACGTGGTGATCGGCGCCTTCGCGCCGCTGGCAAGCTACGCCCTGTTCCACATCGTCACCATCTTCCCGGTCTCGTGGATCCTGCTGTTCTCCGAGCAGCCGATCACCGAGGTGCTGCTGGTGCAGGTGGTCGGCGGCTTCCTCGCCATCGGCGGCGTGCTGGCCTCCGGCGTGATCGCCGACCGCTTCGGCCGGGTCCCGACCCTGGGCGCGCTGGCGCTGGCGATCGCCATGTTCAGCGGCTTCGCCCCGACGCTGCTGGGCGGCGGCGAGCTGGCGCGGGACGTGTTCCTGCTGCTGGGCTTCGTCCTGCTGGGGCTGTCCTACGGCCAGTCCTCCGGCGCGGTGACCCGCAACTTCGGCTCCCGCTACCGCTACACCGGCGCGGCGCTGACCTCGGACTTCGCCTGGCTGATCGGCGCGGCCTTCGCCCCGCTGGTGGCCCTGGGCCTGTGCGCCAACTTCGGCCTGGCCTACATGGGCGCCTACCTGCTGTCCGGCGCGCTGTCCACGCTGCTGGCGCTGCTGGTGCACCGCTGGCTCAAGCAGCGCGAGGCCGCGGCCGGCTGAGGCCGGCCGCCGCGCGCCGTGCCCGGTAAAATGGCGGTTCCATTGCCGTGACCGATGCCGTGAGCGTTCCCGAGACCGATTCCGATATCCAGCTCCGCCGGATCCGCTGGCGCTGCCGCCGTGGCATGCGCGAGCTGGACCAGCTGTTCGAACGCTTCCTGAAACACCGCTGGGAGCAAGCTTCCGACGCCGAGCGAGGGGTATTCCTACGGATGCTCGATTGCGAGGACGATAAGCTCTGGCGCTGGTTCATGGGATACGAGGACTGTCCGGATGCCGAACTCGCCGGGCTCATCGCCGGCATCCGCGCCCTTCCGTCTTGAGTGGCGCCCCTCGCGCTGGCCGTCGCTGGCGCTGCTGGCGCTCGCGCCGCTGGCCGCGGCCTGCGTGCTGGCTTCCGGCGTCCCGCCGCGGGCCGGCGCGGCGCTGGCCGGCATCGCCCTGGCCTGGGGCCTGTGGCAGGCGTGGGCGCAGCGCCGGCAGTCCCGCCACCTGCTGGTGCTGGACGCCGACGGCGGCGCGCTGTTCGACGGCGTGCGCGTGCAGGCCTGGCAGGTCCGCTGGCGCGGACCGCTGGCGGTGG
>NZ_ALIP01000153.1:0-15227 GCF_000283075.1 Pseudoxanthomonas sp. GW2 | reverse complement strand
CAGCCGCTCGGATGCCGGCGAGCCGTTCTACTGCGCGGTGATCGAGGGCGGTTGCCGGCTGGCGCTGGAGGGACGAGACACGGTCGTCCTGCAAGCCGGGGATTTCGTCCTGGTCCCCGCCGCCTACGGGGTCACCATGTCCAGCCTGCACGAAGTGGATCCTGCCACCCACTCCGTCCCTGTGCTGCTGGCCGAAGGCTCCTACAGGATCGGCGCGCCGCGCGGTCCCACCGACCTGCGCGTCCTGGCCGGCCACTGCAGCTTCGATTCGCCCGATGCGGCGCTGCTGGTGCCGCTGATGCCGCAGCTCATCCATGTCCGCGGCGAGCCCCGGCTGGCGACGCTGGTGCACATGCTCGGCGAGGAATCACGCGAGGATCGGCCGGCACGCGAAGTGGTGCTGGCGCGCCTGCTGGAGGTGCTGTTCATCGAAGCCCTGCGCTGTACCACCGGATCGGGAGCCGCGCGCGGACTGGTCCAGGCCCTGTCCGATGCACGCCTGGCCGCGGCGATCCGCGCGATGCACGCGTGCCCTTCGAGGAACTGGACCGTGAACGAGCTGGCAAAGGAAGCCGCCCTGTCCCGCTCGGCCTTCTTCGACCGGTTCAACCGGGTGATGGGCATGCCGCCAATGGAGTACCTGCTGGCCTGGCGCATGGCCCTGGCGAGGGACCTGCTCGCGAACGGTGGTATCGGCATCGCCGACGTCGCCGAGCGCGTCGGCTACAGCTCGGCCAGCACCTTCAGCGTCGCGTTTGCACGCCATGTCGGTTGTCCGCCGGCGCGGTACGCACGCGGTGCGGCGCGCCCCGACACGCGGCGGCGGGACGAATCATCACCCGACCCCTTCGACGCAAAGCGTGCGGCAATGGCCGTTACCACGGCCGCAGGCGCGCCGCCTGGATGACCGGCGGGGCGGACGCGGGCGCTGCCGCGCCCGGTTACTCGCTGCGCTGCGCGGTATCGCGGCCTTGCGCGAATTCCGGGAAGACCTCCGCCAGCGGCTTGGTCTCCGGCAGGATGTAGAACACGCCACCGCGCGCGAAGACCGGCTCGATCACCTGCCCGTAGAACTCCGGCGCGACGTTGATGCAGCCGTGGGTGATGCGGTTGTCGTCCGGCTGCGGCGAGGCGAGGCGCTCGGCACGCTTCTCGGAACGGACGCCGGTAGCCGTCGGATGGATCGAGACGCCGGAGTCGTAATCCACCCAAAGCACGCGCCCGGCATCGAGCGAAGGGCCGAAGCCGCCCACGAAGCGGCCGGCCGGCGTGGTGCGGTCCTTGCCCGGGATCTCGCGCAAGGCCAGGCCGGCGATGCCGGGGGCGATGTGGTCGCCGACGGCCGAGCCGAACAGCGCAGGCGCCGCGCCGCGCAGCCGGCCATCGCCGCCAAACACCAGGATCTGGGCCGCGGCCTTGTCCATGATCGCGAACGGATAGCCTTCGCTGTCGCGGGTGGCGACCACCCAACCGGCCAGTTCGATCACCGTGTCCGCCACTTCCTGGCCCTGCGGAAGCAGGTCGACGGCGGCGGCCGGCGGCGCGGCGGCCTCCTCGGCGACGGCCATGGCCGGGTTCACGAGTGCCAGCGCCAACGCGAGACAGCTGGCACGGATCGCAGGATGCATGCGGCTGATGGGACTACTCCTCTGGAACCGGGCGAAGAACGGCCCGGTGCCAGCAAGGCCACCGGGCCGGGGTTTGGAACTGTCGCCGACCCCGATCAGCCGCGGGGCTGGCGGCGCGGGGCGGCCTCGAGCTGCTGCACGCGGCTTTCGATCTGGTCCAGGCGCCGGTTGGCCTGCTGCGCGGACTGGTTGGCGGACTCGGCGCTCTGGGCCGCGTTCTGCACCCGGCTGTCGAGCTGGTCAAGGCGCGAATTGATCGTGGCGAATTCCTTGTCGTAGGTGGCGCAACCAGCAAGACCCGCGGCGACAACCACCGCCACGCCGAGCGCACGCACCATCGCCACGTTGTTCTTGATCAGGGACATTCCAATCCTCCTTCGTCAGGGGCTTCGGAATATAGCCGGCTTTGCGTCAAAGCCATGCGGCGACTTCAGCGCCAGTTCGGTTACGTGCACGGTTCGTGAAAAAGTTCGTGCTGCGCATCGCAGTGCGCGCTTCCAGGCGCATTGCAGGAGGAATGTCCGCCTGTTCGTGATGCATCGCAACACTCCGCCGCCCCTGCGCTGCACTTTGCGCCTGGCCGGACGCCTGCAGCCTGGCACTGCTGCAGGCAGCGCCCACGAGCGCCGCGGCGCTCATGGGCAGGCATTGCACTACGATCGGCTCGACGCCTTCGCGCGCGCGGGGGCGTACGCGGCGCGCGACCGGATCATCCTGCCCCACCACCCGTGCAAGACCGTGCCTGGAGATGCTGATGAGACTGCCGATGCTCGCGATCCTGGCCGGGCTTGCGGCAAGCCCCGCGTCGGCCGGCGACGTGCCCGCGAGCGACAGCCATGGCATTGCCACCGCGGTGATGCAAGCCGATGCCCGCGCCCTGGCCGTGGTCGGCAAGTCAGACACCGCGGCCCGCCATGCAGGACGCGCCGGTTACTACCGCACTCTGGGCGACCTGGCGCAGTCGACCCGTTGGGCACGCGCGTGCATCGCCAACCCGCAGGTCGTGGCCGAGCCCGGACAGCAACTGATGTACCTCTGCCGCAGCCTGTTGGCCGGCAACCTGCTGCTGGCTGGCGACATCGGTGGCTGGGCCGTGGAGATGGAACAGGTGCGCGTGCTCTACCGCGAACACGTCGCCCCTTCGCTGCGCCCCGGCGGGGAACTGGCCGCGGTGGCCCGGCCGCGCTTCGAGGCCTTCACCGGATGGCCGCGCCAATGGACCCTGCACGCGACGGCCGCGCCGGGCACGCGCGTGCCCGTGGCCGATGGCCCCGGCGTTCCCGTGGTGCGCGGCAGGATCCGCGGCGGCCGCGACGGCAAGGCGCGCGACGTCGAGGTGGACTTCATCATCGATACCGGCGCCACCCATTCCCACGTCAGTCGCCGCGCAGCGCAGGCGATGGGACTGGAGGTGCGGGACGGCTTCGGCGTCGATGCCAGCGATCCGGCGCGGTGGGCGGAGATCGGACTGGCCACGCCGGTAGACCTGGAGCTTGGGGGAATCCGCTTCGGCGACGTCGCCTTCAGCGTTGACCGACGCGATGGAGCCGGCCCTCATCGGCCTGGACCTGCTCGCCCGCCTCGGCCCGCTCAGGCTGGGCGCGGACGAACTGGAAGTCCTGGCGGAACTTCCGCCAGGCTGCGACGCGCAACTGGCGGCCACCTCGTTGCCGTGGGGCGGCCAGTACGCACTGCGCCTCCCGATGCAGATCGGCCGGCGCAAGGAGCTGGTCTTGCTGGACACCGGCAACGGCGCTTCGCTGGAGATGGCCGGCACGGACCTGTCCGCGTTCCCGCAGGCAGCCCTGGTCGAGCGCAGCCGGCTGACGATCCACGGCCTGCAGCGCGTGCGCCATGCCGAGGCCAGCGCACCAGTCAGTTTCAACGGGCACGCGGCCGAACTCCCGATCCGGGTCACTGACCAGCCGGCCCGGGTCTTCCCGGTCTCGTGGACGGCGGGCTACGGACTGCGCACGCGCTACGACTTCCACGTGGACGTGGCCACCGCGCACGGCTGCCTGCTGCCGCGCGCCGCCCGGCAGGAGCAGCCACCATCCGCGGCTCGCGGCCCTCGCCAGGCGCGCAGAACGCGAGCGAAAAGCCAAGCGCACGCCACCCGCGAAGCAGGTGCGTCGGATGCAGGATTACCGGGAATCCGGCGTGCGGCGGCGCCGGGAAGTTGGTGGAGCCAGCCGGGATCGAACCGGCGACCTCTTGCATGCCATGCAAGCGCTCTCCCAGCTGAGCTATGGCCCCACGAGCATCGGCCTGCAGGCCTTTGCGTACCGCTGGAAATGTGGCGTCCCCACGGGGATTCGAACCCCGGTCGCTACCGTGAAAGGGTAGTGTCCTAGGCCTCTAGACGATGGGGACGTATCGTCGCTTCGCCCAACCGGGGTTGGATTTGGTGGAGCCAGCCGGGATCGAACCGGCGACCTCTTGCATGCCATGCAAGCGCTCTCCCAGCTGAGCTATGGCCCCACGAAGCTGAGGGCGCGAATCTTAGCTAGTCCCCGTAACTTGCGCAAGCATTTCTTCACCGGAAGTTTCATCGACCAGCGGACGCAGCTCCGGATCCAGCGCCACGCGCCCGTCGAACACGAAGCAGCGGCCCTCGTAGCCGAGGCCGCCGACCTGTTCGAACCAGCCCAGGATCCCGCCTTCCAGCTGCAGCACGTTGTCCATGCCGTCCTGGCGCATCCACAGCGCGGCCTTCTCGCAGCGGATGCCGCCGGTGCAGAAACTGACCACGGTGGCGCCGGCCAGGGACTCGCGGTGCGGTTCCAGCGCCGCCGGCAGGTCGGTGAACTTGGTGATCGGGAGGGTCAGCGCGCCCTGGAAGGTGCCGTAGGCCACTTCCTGCGCATTGCGGGTATCGAGCATCACCACCGGCCGCCCCTGGTCGTCGCGCCCGCCCCGGGCCAGCCAGCGCGCCACCGTGGCCGGCTCCACCGCCGGGGCGCGCGCGCCCTGGGCCAGTGGCGTGGCCTGCGGACGGCGGAAGCTGATGATTTCCGGCTTCACCTTCACCTTGAGCCGGGCGAACGGCACCGCGGCGCTGCGGCTGTAGCGCGGCCTCAACGCGGCCAGGCGCGGGTCGCCGCGCAGCCAGTCGACGAACCCGCGCAGGACCGCTTCCGGACCGGCCAGGAACAGGTTGATGCCTTCACCGGCGACCAGGATGGTGCCCTTGAGGTCGTCGGCAGCGGCGCGCACGCGCAGGCGCGCGGCCAGCGCGTGCGGATCGTCGATGTGGACGAAGAGATAGGCGGCAAGATTGAGCATGGCGCCATTGTAAGGCGCCGCCCCTGCCCGCCCTTCAGCGCAACAGCCACCAGGGCAGGGCCAGGGTCAGCGCCAGCACCGCCAGGATCGCAGCCAGCCGCGGCAGCACGAACCCCGGCCGCTCGCGCAGCAGCTGCAGGAAGGATTCGCCCTCGCCACGACGTTCGCGCTCCTGCGCCTCGGCGCGCAGGCGCACGCGCCGTTGTTCCTGGTATTCGTCCAGCAGCGCACGTGCGCGCGGGTAGTCGGCCGCGTCGCGCAGCCACAGCCCGGGCGCCGAAAAACCCAGCAGCCCGGCTCCGGTCTCGTACCACTGGAAGCCGTGCTGCTCGAGCAGGGCCCGCACGTCGGCGGCTTCGTCGTCGGGAACGTTGCGCAGGGAAAACAGCAGCTTGGCCATGCGCGCATGATACGCGGCATCGCCGCGGCGGCCGCGGCGGTTTACCCTTGCGTCCCCCAACGGACCTGCCGCCATGCGCCGCTTCCTGCTCCGCTCCACCCTGCTCTGCTCCGTCCTGCTGGCCGCATGCAGCGAACCCGGTCCGCCGCCCGGCGGCTCGGTGGCCGAGCTGCAGCGCATCGACGAGGTGGTCGGCAAGGGCGCGGTCGCCAGCGCCGGCGACAAGGTCACCGTGCACTACACCGGCTGGCTGTACGACGAGCGAGTGCCGGAACGGCGCAGCCGCAAGTTCGACAGCTCGCTGGACCGCGGCGAGCCGTTCACCTTCGTCCTCGGCGCCGGCCAGGTGATCCGTGGCTGGGACGAAGGCGTGGCCGGCATGCGCGCCGGCGGCCGCCGCACCTTGTTCATCCCGGCGGAGATGGCCTACGGCCGCCGCGGCGCCGGACGGGTGATCCCGCCCAATGCCTCGCTGGTGTTCGAGGTCGAACTGCTGGACGTGGGCAGCCGCTGATCCATGCCTGCCAGCACCGTCACCCTGCCCGGCCTGGCCATCGTCGGCGGCGGCCCCGCCGGCCTGATGGCCGCCGAGGTCGCCCGCGCCGCGGGCGTGGAAGTGGACCTGTACGAGGCCAAGGGCTCGGTCGGGCGCAAGTTCCTGATTGCCGGCAAGGGCGGGCTCAACCTCACCCATGCCGAACCCATGCCCGGGTTCGCGGCGCGCTACGGCGTGCGCGAGGCCGAGGTCGCGTCCTGGCTGGCCGGCTTCGGGCCGCAGGAGCTGCGCCAGTGGGCGCGCGGCCTGGGCGTGGAAACGTATGTCGGCAGCTCCGACCGGGTGTTCCCGCTGGACCGCAAGGCCGCGCCACTGCTGCGCGGCTGGGTGCGGCGACTGAAGGAACAGGGCGTGCGCTTCCACGTCCTGCACCGCTGGGAAGGCTGGGACGAAGATGGCGCCCTGCGCTTCCGCAACGGGGACGGCGACCTGCGCGTGCGCGCGCCGGCCACGGTGCTGGCGCTGGGCGGCGGCAGCTGGCCGCACCTGGGCTCCGACGGCGCCTGGGTCGAGGCCGTGCGTGCGGCCGGGATCGAGGTCGCGCCGCTGGTGCCGTCCAACTGCGGTTTCGACGTGGGCTGGAGCGCGCACTTCGCCGAGCGCCATGCCGGCGCCCCGCTCAAGCCGGTGGTCGCGCACTGGCAGGACGCGGACGGCACGCCGCACTCGCTGCAGGGCGAATGCGTGGCCACCGCCACCGGCATCGAAGGCTCCCTGGTGTATGCGCTGTCGGTGCCGCTGCGCGAGGCCATCGCCCGCGACGGCCAGGCCGTGCTGCAGCTGGACCTGGTGCCGGGGCGCGAGCTGCTGCGCCTGCGCGCCGAACTGGCGAAACCGCGCAAGGGCCGCAGCCTCAGCGAGTACCTGCGCCGCCAGGCCGGCGTGTCCGGGGTCAAGGCCGCGCTGCTGCGCGAGGTGCTGGATGCGCAGGCGCTGGCCGACATGGATCGGGTCGCCGCCGCACTCAAGCGCCTGCCGCTGGTGCTGAAGCGTGCCCGGCCGCTGGCCGAGGCGATCAGCAGTGGCGGCGGCGTGCGCCTGGAGGCGCTGGACGCGGACCTGATGGCCAGCGCCCGCCCCGGCGTGTTCTGCGCCGGGGAAATGCTGGACTGGGAAGCGCCGACCGGCGGCTACCTGCTGACCGCCTGTTTCGCCAGCGGCCTGCGCGCCGGTCGCGCGGCCGCACGCTGGGTACAGGCACGCAACCGCTGACCTCGCCGCGGGGGCGCGGCGCAGTCCATCGCGCTCGCGCCCGATCAGTTCACTCCGCCGCCAACGGCCAGCGTTGCAGCACCTCGTAGCGGACCCCGCCACTGCCGTGCACGCTCTGCAGCAGGGCGAACCCGTCCACGCGCCAGTCCACCGGCGCTACCGGCTGCACCGGGAAGCGCACGCTGGCG
Source organism: Pseudoxanthomonas sp. GW2 (assembly GCF_000283075.1). Taxonomy (NCBI): domain Bacteria; kingdom Pseudomonadati; phylum Pseudomonadota; class Gammaproteobacteria; order Lysobacterales; family Lysobacteraceae; genus Pseudoxanthomonas; species Pseudoxanthomonas sp. GW2. The sequence continues at coordinate 7,958 of NZ_ALIP01000153.1, read as the reverse complement.
CGCCGGCGCACGGTCACATGCGGGGCGAACGCCGGGCCGGCCGGGAGCCGGATCCGGCGCCCGGCCAGGGCCGTGGCCAGCGCCTGGTGCAGCCGCTCCAGCGCCGGTGGCGGCGCCGATGGCCGCAGTACCCAGATCGCCTCGCCGCGGCCGAAGCACTCGGCCTGGTCCAGGCGCAGCACGAATCCCGCCTGGCGCACCTGCGCCGCCGCGGCGCGGGCGTCGTCCGCCAGCGCCTGCGGCAGCTGCACCACTCGCCCAGCCAGTGCAGGGTCAGGTGCAGGCGTTCGTCGGGCACGCCGGCGCCGCGCTGCGGCGGCTGGCCGGCTTCCAGCGCCTGCCGCGCGGCGCGGATCGCGGCCGCTTCGGCCGGCCCCGGCAGCAGGGCGAAGAACAGGCTGTGGCGTGCGTCCGCGGCGGCGAACAGGTCGCCCATCACCTGCGCTCAGACTGCGGCGGTGACCACGATCTCGACCTTCCAGGCCGGATCGGCCAGGCGCGCCTGCACCGTGGCGCGCGCCGGAGTGTGGCCCTGCGGGACCCACTCGTCCCAGGCCTGGTTCATGCCGGCGAAATCGCCGATGTCGGCCAGGAAGATCTCCGCGCGCAGGATCTTCGTCTTGTCGGTCCCGGCCTGGGCCAGCAGCGCGTCGATCGCCTGCAACACCTGGCGGGTCTGACCGGTGATGTCCTGGCTGGTGTCCTCCGGCACCTGCCCGGCCAGGTAGGCCACGCCGTTGTGGACGGTCATCTCGGACATGCGCGGGCCGACGTCGAAACGCTGGATCATGGGAGTTCCCTGCTTGCGGAGGAGGCCGCGGCGCGGCCGGGCGGCGCAGCATACAACGCCACCGCACCGACGACAGTGGCCCGGGGGTTCCCCGGGAACTGCCTGGCACCATCACCGGCACCGGCCCACCCGCCTTCCCGGATCCGGGCGTACACTCGGCGCAGCATGGACCGGGAGGTGGGTCATGTACGCACTGGCGCTGGCAGCGGCCCTGGCCGCATCCCCGGCGGCCGAACCGGCTGCGGCCCTGCCGCCGCCGCCCACCCTGCCCACGGTCCAGGCCGTGCAGCACATCCCGGGCATCGACGAGGTACTCGAGATCCCGCCCGACTTGCGGGCGATGCTGCAGGAACGGGTGATCGCCCGCGGTGGCAGCCGCGAGGACCGGATCGAACGCCTGGCGGCGATGGTGCTGGAAGCCGGCGGCCTGGCGCTGGAGTACGACAACGACCGCACCCGCACCGTGGCCGAGACCTGGCGCGACCGCCGCGCCAACTGCCTGTCCTTCACCCTGGTGTTCGTCGCCCTGGCGCGCGCGGCCGGGCTGGAAGCCCGCGTCCAGGAAGTCGGCGAGGTGCTGGCCTGGTACCGCGACGCCGGTGTGATCTACGGCGCCAGCCACGTCAACGCCGGCGTCCGCGCCGGCCTGCGCCGGTACACGCTGGACGTGGAGCGCAACATCCTGGCCATGCGCGACCGCCCGCGCGCCATCGGCGACATCCGCGCCCTGGCCCACTTCCGCAACAACCGCGGCGCCGAGCTGATGGCCGCCGGCGACCTGGAAGGCGCGCGCGCGCAGCTGGAGGCGGCGCTGGAGGCCGATCCGGAGTTCGTGCCGGCCCTGAACAACCTGGGCGTGCTGGAGCAACGCGCCGGCAACCTGGACGCCTCCGCCGCGGCCCTGCGCGCGGCCTGGCGGCTGCAGCCGGCGCACACCGCCACCCTGTCCAACCTGGTGAACCTGTACCAGCGCAGCGGCCAGGCGGAGCTGGCAGCCGATTTCGTCGCCCGGCTGGAGCAGGTGCGGCGCAGCGATCCGTTCGCCCAGTTCGTGCTCGCCCTCGGCTGCGAGGAAGCCGGCAACTACGCCTGCGCCGTCACCCACTACCGCAACGCCATCCGCCTGCATGGCGGGCAGCACGCGTTCCACTTCGGCCTGGCGCGCGCCTACTTCCTGTCCGGCCACCCGGACCTGGCCCGGCGCGAGATGGCGCGCGCAGCCAAGCTGGGCGACACCGACCGGGTGCGCGCCATGTACCGGCGCAAGCTGGAACACCTGGAGCACTGGCCCGGGAACGGCCACGCCCTGCATGCGCGCTAGACTTGCGCGATGGAAACCATCGATTTCGAACTGCAGGGCGAACACGTCGAACTGAACCAGCTGCTCAAGCTGGTGGGCCTTTGCGACAGCGGCGGCGCCGGCAAGGCGCTGGTGGCCAGCGGCGTGGTCCAGGTCGACGGCGCCGTGGAGCTGCGCAAGACCCGCAAGATCCGCGCGGGCCAGACCGTGGCCGCGCCCGGCGTGCTGGTGCGGGTGCAGGCGCCGGCATGATCCCGGTCCGCGCCGCCCCGCGCTCTCCTAGAATGGTGGGCGAAGCGGCCGGCGCGGCCGCATGCAAGCGACGCGGATGAAGCAATACCTGCCCGCCTGGATCCAGGGCTGGCTGGGCACGATCGTGCCGATCGCCCAGGCCCTGCTGATCGTCGCGGCCGCCTGGCTGCTGCAGCAGCTGGTGCGCCGGCTCGTGCGCCGGCTGATGGACCGCCGCGGCCTGCCGCCGGAGATGGGCGTGGCCCTGCACCGGGTCTCGGCCGGCCTGATCGGATTCGGCGCGCTGCTGCTGGTGCTGGAGCGGCTGGGCGTGTCCGGCACGGTGCTGTGGACCGCCTTCACCAGCTTCGCCGCGGTGGGCGCGGTGGCGTTCTTCGCCGCCTGGAGCGTGCTGTCCAACATCTTCTGCACGGTGCTGATCTTCACCACCCGCCCGTTCCGCCTGTACGACTACATCGAGGTGGTGGAGAACGGCGAGAAACCCGGCCTCAAGGGCCGCGTGGTCGACGTCAACCTGATCTACACCACCCTGCAGGAAGTGGCGCGCGATCCCGACCACGCCGGCAGCAGCCTGCAGGTGCCCAACAGCATGTTCTTCCAGCGCGTGGTGCGGCGTTGGCGCGGCAGCGAGGTACCGGCCGCGTGGCTGGCGCCGCCGACGGTCGAAAGCGGCTCGAAGTAGCCCGCGCTCAGCGCAGCTGGCTGTCCTTGCTGCCGCGGCGGTTGTAGCCGGCGAAGCCGGTTTCTTCCCCGTCCTGCGCGGCCTGGCAGGTCACGCACAGGCGCACGCCGGGTACCGCGCGGCGGCGCGCCTCGGGGATCGGCGCATCGCATTCCTCGCAACGTTCCAGGCTGGGCCCCTTGGGCAGGCGCGCGCGGGCGCGCTCGATCCCGTCCTTGACGGTCGCATCGATCTGATCGTTGACGGCGTTGTCGCCGGCCCATCCGGTCGCCATGGGAACCTCCTGCTCGCGGTACGCATACAGGGTGCCCGCGGGGACGTGAATCCCCGGCAAGTGCCAGGGCCGCCCCGGCGGAAAGGGCGGGCTTCTCAGTCGCGCCCCCCACCCTCGAGGTCGTCGAGGATCGGGCACTCCGGCCGGTCGTCGCCATGGCAGCGGCTGGCCAGTTCTTCCAGGGTGCGCTGCATGGCCTGCATCCGGGCGATGCGCTCGCCCAGCTCGGCGGCGTGCTGCAGCGCCAGCTGCCTGACATCGGCACTGGCGCGCGAGCGGTCCGACCACAGCGCCAGCAGCACCTGGACCTGCTTCATGCCGAAGCCCAGCGAACGCGCCCGGTTGATGAAACGCAGGCGGTGCACGTCGGCCTCGCCATACAGCCGGTAGCCGGCGGCGGTGCGCGGCGGCGGCGGGACCAGGCCGATGTCCTCGTAGTGGCGGATCATCTTGGCCGACACGCCCGAACGCGCCGCCGCCTCGCCGATGGAGTACAGGCCCTCGTCCGCCCGCCGCCCGGCCGCGTGCTTCATGGCGCCTGCCCCGCATCGGCCGCCGGACGCCAGCGCCGCAGCAGCAGGGTGTTGGCGACCACGCTCACCGAGGAGAACGCCATCGCCGCGCCGGCCAGTGCCGGGCTCAGCAGGCCCGCCGCGGCCAGCGGGATGCCGATGACGTTATAGGCGAAGGCCCAGAACAGGTTCTGGTGGATCTTGCCGGTGGTGCGCCGGGACACCTCGATGGCATCGGCCACCAGCCGCGGTTCCGGGCGCATCAGGGTGACCGCCGCCGCATGCATGGCCACGTCGGTGCCCGAGCCCATGGCGATGCCCACGTCCGCCGCGGCCAGCGCCGGCGCGTCGTTGATGCCGTCGCCGACCATCGCCACCACGCCGCCGGACTTCAGCGCCTGGATGGCCGCGACCTTCTGCTCCGGGCGCACCTCGGCCTGGACTTCGTCGATGCCCAGCGCCTGCGCCACCGCGCCAGCGGCGCCGCGGTTGTCGCCGGACAGCATCACCGTGCGCACGCCCATCGCGCGCAGGCTGTCGATCGCCGCGCGCGCGCCGGGGCGCGGTTCGTCGCGGAATGCCAGCAGGCCACGCAGCCGTGGCTGGCCGCCCTCCTCCACCGCCAGCCAGGACAGGGTGTGGCCGCTGGCTTCCAGGTCCTGCGCCCGCGGCAGCAGCGGCTCCACGGCCACGCCGGCTTCCTGCATCAACGCCCGGTTGCCGATCCAGGCCAGGCGCCCATCGACCTTGCCCCGCACCCCGCGGCCCGGCAGCGCCTGCAGTTCGCTGGCCGGCACCGACTGCCCGCCCTCGCGCAGCACCGCCAGCGCGAGCGGATGCGCGCTGTGCTGCTGCAGCGCCGTGGCCAGGGCCAGCAGCGCCTGGCGGTCGCCATCGACCGCCACCGCTTCCAGCAGGCGCGGCTCGCCCACGGTAAGCGTGCCGGTCTTGTCGAAGGCCACCACCTTGATCGAGCGCGCCAGCTCCAGCGCATGCGCGTCCTTGACCAGGATGCCGGCGCGCGCGGCCACGCCGGTGCCGGCCATGATCGCCGTCGGCGTGGCCAGGCCCAGGGCGCAGGGACAGGCGATCACCAGCACCGCCACCGCGTTGAGGATGGCGCGGTCCCAGTCGCCGCTGGCCATGCCCCAGCCCAGCAGGGTCAGCAACGCCAGCCCCAGGATCACCGGCACGAACACCGCGGCGACCCGGTCCACCGTGCGCTGGATCGGCGCCTTCACCGCCTGCGCGTCCTCGACCAGGCGCACGATCCGCGCCAGCGCCGTCTCCGCGCCCACCGCCGCGGTGCGCACCACGACCACGCCCTCGGCGTTCACCGCGCCGGCCGTGACCCGGTCGCCCACGTCCTTGGCCACCGGCACCGATTCGCCCGTGACCAGCGACTCGTCGGCGTGGCTGCGCCCTTCCTCGACGATGCCGTCCACCGGGAAGCGCTCGCCGGGACGCACCACCACCAGGTCGCCCACCGCCACCTGTTCCACCGGCACTTCCGATTCCCCTTGCGCGGTACGCAGGCGCGCCGTGGCCGGCCGCAGTGCCTGCAGGGCACGGATCGCCTCGGTGGCCTGGCGCTTGGCGCGCCCTTCCAGGAACTTGCCCAGCAGGACCAGGGTGGTGATCGCGGCCGAAGCCTCGAAGTACAGCGGCGCATGCGTGCCCTCGCGCAGCAGGTGGAACAGGCTCAGGCCATAGGCGGTACTCGTGCCCAGCGCCACCAGCAGGTCCATGTTGCCGGTGCCGGCGCGCAGCGCGCCCCAGCCGGCGCGGTAGAACCGCGCGCCCAGCCAGAACTGCAGCGGCGTGGCCAGCAGCAGCTGGATCCAGCCCGGCAGCATCCAGTGCTTGCCGAAGGGCATGCCGGCCATCGGCAGGACCAGGGGCGCGGCCAGCACGATGGCAATGGCCAGGTGGCGGGCCTCGGACGACAGTCGCGGCTTGGCCACCGGGGTGGCCCGCGCTTCCTGCGTCGCGGCCTCGCCTTGGCCATCGGAAGATCCGGGGGCAGGCGCCTCCGGCCTGGCGATGCGGTAGCCGGCCTTGCGCACGGCCTCGGCCAGCAGCGCCGGATCAGCGGGTCCGGCGGTACGCACCCGCGCCCGCTCGGTGGCCAGGTTGACCGAGGCCTCGACCACGCCCGGCACCGCGGCCAGGGCGCGCTCGACCCGGCCGACGCAGGAGGCGCAGTGCATGCCCTCGATCGCCAGTTCGGCCTCGCCTGCGGGCACGCGGTAGCCCGCCTTTTCCACCGCGGCGACCAGTTCGGCCGCCGGCGGCAGCGCCGCGCCGCGGACCTCGGCGGTAGCGCTGACCAGGTTGACGCTGGCCGATTCCACGCCCGGCAGCGCCGCCAGGGCGCGCTCGACGCGCCCGGCACAGGACGCACAACTCATTCCTTCCACCGGCAGGCGCAGGGCGGCGGGAGCTGCGCCGGCGGCGGGGATTACAACGATGTTCGGGGTATCCATGGCGACCATGGTGAACCTTCCCATCATGGGAAGGTCAAGTTCGGGATTCGGGATTCGGGCCGTGACCTTGCCTCACCGCCACTCCCGGTTCCTGCTCCCACGAATCACCAATCCCGAATCACCAATCACCAATCTACGAGAACACTGGCTCCAGCAGCCGGAAGGTGCCGGCGTCGGCGTCCATTTCGACCTGGCCGCCGACCGGCACGATGAACTGCTCGCGCAGGTGGCCGATCTGCGCGCCGCGGTAGGCGGGGATGCCCAGCGGGAGGACATGGTCGTCGAGGATCTGTTCCAGGGTCAGCGAACCGTAGCCGGCGCCGGGCTCGCAGTCCGTGCACTGGCCGAAGATGAAGCCCGCGATGCGGTCCAGCACCCCGGCCAGCTTGAGCGTGGTCAGCATCCGGTCCACCCGGTACGGCGCCTCCTCCACGTCCTCCAGGAACAGGATCGCCCCGTCGAACGCCGGCAGGTACGGCGAACCGGCCAGGCCCACCAGCACCGACAGGTTGCCGCCGAGCAGGCGGCCGCGGGCGCGGCCGCCGCGGATGGTCATGGTGCGGTTGCGGCGCGGGACCAGTTCGTCCGCGTCGTCGTCCGGCGGGTTGCGGTACTCCAGCAGTTCTCGTTCGAAGAACACCCGGCGGAACTGGTCGACCACGAAGCGGTTCCAGCTGCCGGCGCCAATCGGGCCGTGGAAGGTCACCAGCCCGGTCCGCGCCTGGATCGCGCAGTGCAGCGCGGTGATGTCCGAATAGCCCAGCAGCACCTTGGGATTGCGCCGGATCAGCGCGTAGTCCAGCAGCGGCAGCAGCCGCGCCGCGCCGGCCCCGCCGCGCACGCATACCAGCGCCCGCACCTTTGGGTCGGCGAACATGCGGTTGATGTCGCCGGCGCGGTCGGCGTCGCTGCCGGCCAGGTGGCCGCGGCGGTTGCCGTAGTGCTCGCCGGCGCGCACCTCGAAGCCCAGCGCTTGCATCGCCTCGGCCGCCAGCTGCAGCTTGAGCCTGTCGTCGGTGGCCGAGGACGGGCTGACCAGGCCCACGGTGTCGCCGGGCCGCAGCGCCGGCGGCAACAGCCGCGCCGCGGCCGCGGCCCGCGCCCGCCCGGGGCCGGCCAGCGCCAGCAGGGAGGCGGCCATCGCGCCGCCGAGGAACTGCCTTCTGTGCATGGGTTGCCTCCCGTCGCCAGTGGCGAGCCTAGCAATCGCGCGCCCGCCGCAGCCAGCCGCCGTCGTTGTCGCGCTCACGCGTTGCGGGCGAAGATTGGCGACCTTTCGTGCCAGGTATGTCCATGCCCCACCCTTCCACGCGGCACCGCTGGATGGTCGCGACCGCACTCGTGCTCCTGCTGGTGCTGCTTTCGTGGGCGGTGATGCGCTGGCGCGGCCCGGCACTGCCCGGCTACGAGGTGGCCGCCGGTCCACTGGTGCAGAACGTGGTGGCAACCGGGCGGGTGGCGGCGCTGTCGCGGGTCCAGGTGGGTGCGGAAATCTCGGGCCTGGTGCTGGAACGGCGGGTGATGGAAGGCGACCGCGTGGCCCCGGGCGACGTGCTGGTGGTGCTGCGCGCGACCGACCTCGAAGCGCGCCGCGACGAGGCCCGCGCTGCCCTGGAAACCCTGCGCCGGACCGACCGCGCCGACGCCCAGGCGCGCTACCGC